>JAKAQQ010000070.1 GCA_021819635.1 Pseudomonadota bacterium | reverse complement strand
CCGTTCCATCTTTCGGCAGGGCCGCCAACGCCCCCGCCGCTGGATCTTCAATCAGTCCAGCTTGTTTCTCGATTTCCTCGCCGGGAACCAGACGTACCAGTGCACCCCGTGGAGCAACCCCACGTACAACATCTTCGGCTGGCAGAAGCCGTGCTACCTCCTCGTAGGCGAGGGGACCGCGCCCACATTCCGCGCCCTCATGGAGGAGACCGCGTGGGACGCTTACGGGTACGGAAAGCATCCGAAGTGCGACAACTGCATGGCCCATTGCGGGTACGAAGGCACGGCCGTGAACGACACGTTTGCGCACCCGCTCAAGGCGTTGTGGGTGCATCTCCGGGGTCCGCGCACGGAGGGGCCTCTGGCTCCCGATCTTCCCGTCCTGTACGAGCGCCCGAACGAGCCCGTGTCGGGCGCGACGACCGCCATCAGTCTGGAAGAACTGCGGCGTCAGGCCGGACGCAGCGCCTAGCCCGCGTCCCCCGTCTCCTCCTCGTACCGGAGCCCTACCGGGGTCTCCGGGCACGAGAGGACGAGGAACCCGTCGCTTTCGACGGCCTCCTGGAAGCGCCGGGTGGCCCGGGGATCGTCGGCCACGGCGATACCGATATCGCCTCCGCCGGCTCCCGAGGGCTTGTATGTGAGCCCGTGTTTCGAGGCCAGGCGCTCGATCCGTCGATGGACCGGCGAGACGATCGGAAGCGACGTGGCTGCCCCGAGGCCGTCGAGAGAGCGCGTGTATTCGCGCAGCGCCATGCGGAAGGCTGCGGGATCGCGGGACGTGGCCGCCTTGATGCCGTCTTCGGCAATCCGTGACAGTTCTCCCATGTAGCGCTCGTACGCCCGCTCGTTGCGGCGACGCCAGACGGACAGACGCTCAAGAAACCCGCCCGTCGACGCGGAGCGCCCGCTCCAGACGCACAGGAGTTCAAGTCCGGGCGGGAGCGGCACCGGGATCAGGGCGGGATGGGGATCCCCGCGCCGGTAGACAAACGTTCCGCCGTGGAGGCTTGCGGCAATATCCAGTCCGCTTCCCCGCCCCCCCTGATGGTGGCGGTGCAGCGCCTGAAGCCGAACGAGCGTGGACGCGACGTCGTGGGGCCCGGCGTCCTCGCCGCACGCCCACCGCCGGGCGGCGGCGTGGAGCGCAACCGTGACCGCCGCGCTCGAGCCGAGCCCGATTTTTTCACGCGCCCCCTGTCTGGTTTCGCCAAAAAACTCCGAGGTATCGAGTCCAATGCGGCACGGGCGGGGAGGGGCGTCGGAGAAGGCGTCGGACAGGACGGCCGCTGCGAGACCGAGCGCCGACGGGACCCGAGACGGCGATTGTTCCGCCCCCTGCCAGAGGATGTGTCCCCCGGGGGCGGTGGAAAATTCAATGGCGGGAACACCGATATCCGGTGCCTCAAGGAGGGATCCCGCGGCTCGAGGTCGGACGCGGGCCCGGGCCCGCACGTCCACGGCACGGACGTAGGCCGCCCCGCCTTCCAGAACGGCGTACTCCCCGATCACGATGATTTTCCCGGGGGCAGAGAAAGAAACGGCTGGTTCTGTCATGGGGGACCGACGCCCCGGGTGGGGAAAGAGTGTGCACAGGCGGGCCGCGGGTACGAAACCGGCGGGTCCCTGCCCATTATAGGCGCGAGCGGAATCAGGCCGGCCGTGTTTGCACGCGGGTCACGCCGCCGAAGCGTGGACGGAGAAGGCGGGGTCGCCTTTGTATACTGGGCTCAAACAATCCCGAAACAGGGGGCAAGCGCGTGAGCCGGGAGTCCGCGGACCGTTCGAACACGCGGCGCCACGCGAGGGCGTTCCGTTTTGTTGTCTTGCTGGGGGTGGTGAGTTTCTTTGCGGACGCCACCTACGAGGGCGGACGAAGTCTTCTGGGACCGTTTTTCCTCATGCTCGGCGCGGGCCCCGTGGCCGTGGGCCTGGTGGCCGGGGCGGGGGAGTTTCTTGGTTACGCGGTTCGCTACCCGGCCGGCCTGTGGGCAAGAACCGCACGCTCCCGTGGGGTTCTTCTTTACACCGGCTATTTCATCAATCTCGTGGCGCTCCCGCTCCTTGCGTTTGTTCACCGTCTTGACATGGCCGTCGCGCTTCTGCTGCTCGAGCGCCTGGGTCGGGGGCTGCGCAGCCCGGCGAAGAAAGCCTTGCTGGCCGACGCCGGTGACGAGCTCGGCTTAGGCAGAGTGTTTGGACTGCACGAGGCGTTTGACCAGATGGGCGCCGTGGCGGGCCCGCTCCTTGTCGCCGCGGCGCTCGCGGGCGGATACGCGCAGGCGTTTCTCTGGCTCTTCGTCCCGGCCGTCGCGGCGTTGCTCATGCTGACCGTCGCGCTGGGCGTCCACAGAAGGGGGTGGGGTACGGGCCCCGCCCCCGCGAAAGATCCCGCCACGAAGACCGATGATTCGCTGGGGTCACGGGGCTTCTTCTGGTTGTGCGTGCTGGGCGGCGCTTTGGTCATGGGCCTGGCCCCCATGATTCTTTTCGGTTACACCCTCATGGCGCACGGCGGGTGGACGGCGCGCTCGATCGCGATGGGTTTTGCCTGGGCCATGGCCGTAAGCGCGCTTTCCGCCCTCGTCTTCGGGCGGCTTTACGACCGTTACGGTACCCCGGTCTTTCGGTTTCTGGTCGTGCTCGTCCCGGCGACGATGTTCGCCTTGAGTTCTGGCCGCCCCTCGTTCGTGTCCCTGGCGCTCGGGTTGACGGGGTGGGGTTTGAGCGTGGGCGCCATGGGGGGGATGCTCCACGCCGCCGTCGCGCGTTACGCGCCCACGGCGGCGGGCCGTGCCCGCCTTTTCGGCATCTTCGACGCGGTGTACGGGGCGTCCTGGATGGTCGGAGGAGGGGCGATCGGTTGGCTCGAGCGGAGCAATCCAAGCGGCGTGGTTGTTTTCTCCCTGGCCTGCAGCGTCGTGGCCGCGTACGCTCTCCACCGTCAAGGACGGCTGCGGCGACGCACCCCGTAGTCGGAAACACCGCACTCAGAGTGCCCGTCCCCGTGCCCGCCGCTACAATAACCGCGGAGGCGTGGCGGAGTGGTTGAACGCAGCTGACTTGAAATCAGCCGTGCCCCTGTGGTACCGTGGGTTCGAATCCCACCGCCTCCGCGGTTCTGGCGTGAGTCAAGGCGCCACGAGATCCGGGTTTGAACGATCCCGAATATCCCTCCGGATGCCTCCTTCTCCTCCGCATGAGCCCGCCCCCCCCTCCGCCCCGTACGCTTCTGGTCGTTCGTGACGACCGTCTCGGGGACTTCATGCTGGCTTGGCCCGCCTTTGCGCTTTTGAGAAAGGGGCTGCCCCACACCCGGATCGTGGTCCTCGTGCCCGAGTACACGTCCGGTATTGCACGGCTTTGCCCCAGCGTGGACGACCTTCTTGTCGTCCCGCACCCGGTGCGTGACAAGGGGGCGTCCGACGCACTGGCGAAGCGGCTCGAGGAAGGCCGCCCCGACGCGGTCGTCAGTTTTTTTTCGCACTACTACACCGCGCGGGCGTTTCGTCGCGCACGCGTTCCCGTCCGTATTGCCCCGGCCGTCAAGCTCGCCCGGATCTTTCACACACACCGTTTGCCGCAGCACCGCTCCCAATCGTTGCAGCCCGAGTACCGTTACAACCTGGATTTGGCCGCCTACGCCCTCGCGCTCTGGGGGGGGCGGCCGCCGGAAGTGCCCGCTCCCCCGTACCTGGTGTTTCCCCCCGAACGGACAAGGGAGCGCCGTCGAGAGATTCACACCCGCCACCGGATCCACGAGCGGGCGCATCTCATCGCCGTCCATCCGGGGCACAGGGGGTCGGCCCACAACCTCTCTGTGGAGGGGTACGGGCAACTTGGACGGGCAATTGTGGACGCGATCCCCTCTTCGTTCCTCCTGGTGACGTCCGGGCCAGACCGCGAGGACAGGCAACGGGCCAGGAGCCTGTGCGAGCGGCTGGAGGAGGGAGGCATCCCGAACTCTTTCCATGAATCTTTGCAGGGGCTGGACAGCTTTGCTCTCGATTTGAGCGCGGTGAACGCTTTTGTCTCCGGATCGACAGGCCCCCTGCATCTCGCGGCCTGCCTGGGGATTCCCACCGTCGGATTCTTCCCTGAAAAGCGTTCCGCCAACGCGACCCGGTGGAACCCTCCCGGGAAACCCGGCGATCATCTGGCGGTGACACGGCCCTTGGACCGCGGTCGGGACGCGCTGGACCCTCCCGGCCCCGAAGACCACGCCGCGATCCGGGAATTTCTCGCCCGCCATTTCGGTCCGGTCAAGGAATAACGCCGGGAAGCGCCCCGGTTCCGCCCCGGGCGCCGGCGCTGAAGCGTGCCTCAGGTTTTCGCCTCGGGAATATCGCACGCCTCCGGATTCGGAGGGGCTTGATCCCGAACCCAGATGTCGGCGTATTTGCAGAAGATCGAGTGGGCGGAGAGAACCGCAATCAAAAAACCCTGCTTCCCATCTAGAAACCCATGCTTTATCAAGTACATACGAAGAAAACCCCATGTTCCGTGCAAGATGCCGCGGGCGAGGCTCCCGTGCTCCCCACGGGACTTTTTGGCGGCTCCGGAAAGGGCGGCGTAACGTGCGGACTTGATCAAGTAATGCTCGAGGTCGCGGTACGAGTAGTGCAGAAGAGGTGTTCGGAGACGTCGGACCGGGACGCCTTTCCCGGGCAGGAGCCGTTCGTGGACGGGGCGCGCGTCGTACGCGGCCGCTCCCTTCGTGTACAACCGCGCGACTTCGTCCGGATACCACCCCCCGTGGTGCAGATAGCGCCCGAACACCCAAGTCGTGCGCGGAACCGTGTAGACCGCGGGCTCCGGTGACGACGCCACAGCCTCGCGGATTTCCCGGGCGAGCGCGGGCGTCACACGCTCGTCGGCATCGACCATGAAGATCCATCCGTCGTGGATCTCCTCCTCGGCTCGGCGACGCTGAACACCGTAGCCTTGCCAATCTTCGGCCACCAACACGTCGGCGCCGTGACGGCGGGCCACGACGGCCGTGGCGTCCCGGCTTCCTCCATCGACGACGAGAACGCGGTCGGCGAAGCCCAGTGTGGGCAGAAGCGCCTCAAGGTTGTCCGCTTCATCGCGGGCGAGAACGACGGCGGTCAGATGGGGGGGCGGCATGGCGTGCAAGACGAACCGCAGGAGTTCACGTGCGATCGTATCATAAGGGCATCGATCTCCTCGGAGTTGGGCATGTCGGACATCCGCCGCCGTACGCTCTTCATGGGGTCCCTCCTTGTTGCGGCCGCGTTTCTTGTTCTTGGAGTCCGCGCCTACAGCCTTGCCCGGGAACGCCGGGTGTTCTATCTTTTGAGCCTGCCCGCCGCCCCCGTTCACCGGCCTCGGGAACAGCAGGCCCTCGTGGTCAGGTTGGCCCGACTCCTGCGCTTTGCTCCCGTCAGCGCGATCGTGGTGCGGCGCGGGAGCGCGCTGGTGCATTTCGGCGAGATTCTTTCCATCAAAACCGGCGTCCCGATCGACTTCCGTGCCGGCACCGACCGGATTCTTCTGAAACGGGCCGTCACCCGCAAAGGGCGCGCGCGGCTCTACGTATCTCTTCGCGCCCATCTCCCACGGTGGTTGGGACGCGTGCCTCACCCCGTGCGGCATCCCGTGGTCTCCTTGGTGACGTGGAGCCCTTTCGGGGGAACTCTCGTCTA
>JAKAQQ010000069.1 GCA_021819635.1 Pseudomonadota bacterium | reverse complement strand
CGGGCGGCCGGGTGGGAGACCATGGTCTCCCACCGCTCGGGGGAAACCGAGGATCCCTTCCTGGCGGACCTTGCCGTGGCCACCGAGGCCGGCTTGGTCAAGACGGGAGCTCCCGCACGCGGCGAACGGACCGCCAAGTACAACCGCTTTCTGGCCATTGAAAGCGACCTGGGCGCCCGGGCGCATTACCCGCGCGCGCGGGGAAACTGAGGGGAGGAAGCCGGAAGAAACCGACGCCCGCCGGGGGAGCCGGGGCAGGGCGACGCGGGTGTCTTACGCTTTGGGGACGGGGACGAACGCTTGTTCCTGCCCCCCTCTCCGTCAGAAGCCGATCCCGATTCCGAAGCTGATGACCGGATACCAGCGGTATCTCCCCATGTCGGACCGGATCCTCCCGGCTTCCGCCGCGAGCTGGGAGTTGAGTGCGGGGTTACCTCCGTTCGAGGAAACAAGTGTAACACTTGGAGTTCTCTGGTAAAACGCCCCAAAATCTGCGGTGAAGAATACGGGGAGGACCCCGGAAAACGGATCGCCGAAACCCACTCCAAGGTAAGGGGAGATGTGGGGATAAGTGACCGTTCCGCTCAGGGTCCCCACCGTGCTCGCGGGGTACGGGGTGCCGTTGATCACGTACATGCCGTTCTGGGGTTCAGCCGCGTAATCGACGTGGTTGCCGTTGTAGACGACCCCCCCGGTGAGATGGAACCCGAAGCCGAAGGGGTACCAATCCACGAGGAGTGGGGCGTTGCGGAGAACGGCGTGGAGGGCGTAGGCATTGCCGCCGCTGTTGATGGTGTGATTCAGCGTGAAGGTGTTGAACCCGAGACGGACGTCGGCGAAAGAGCCCGCAACGGGGAACCAGACCGTGCCGCCAACGCCGGGCGTGCCGACCTGCGCCGAAACCCCAAGGATGGAGGCCCGTGCACCCGGGGCGGCGGCCAGAAGAAGGATGCCCGTCAGGACGGAAGATCCCCACCAGCGACAGGAACGTTTGAACATGAGCGAAGCCTCCCCAAGATCGATTGCGTCGTTCGGCCGGCCGCGTGATTGCGTTGCCGCTTGGATTGGAGTATAGCAAGCGGGGGGGGCGCCGGGAGCGCCGTTCCGCCGCCCCTTGCCGCTGGGGCCCGGCGCTCCTTGTCGCCCCCCCCCGGGCTCAAGGTTCGGGCGGATTTCGAGGCACGACGGGGGGCCTCGGTCCGTCTCCCCTTCCTCCGTTCGCCCCCGCCGACGGTGTCCCTTCCGCTCAGAGCAGGACGCTGTTTTTCTGCCCGAAGGTCGAAGGCGTGAGAAACGTGACGCCGCGGGGCGTGCGTTCGCTGTGCGCGAGGGCAAACTCCGGCGTCACGCGGGTGTGGGCGGGCACCTCGGTGCCCGACTCGACGATGCAGCGCCGAAGGTGCACGTGGGGTCCAATCCGGGCTTGGGGCAGGACCAGGCATTCCTCCAGCACGCTGTATTCGTCGACGAACACCCTCCGGAAGACGATGGTGTCGCGAACCGTGGCGCCCGAGAGGATGCTCCCCGTGGTCACCATCGAGTTGACGACCGAGACCCTGCGGGTCGGCTCGTCAAAGACGAACTTCGGCGGGGGGCCCTGCTCGGCCCGCGTCCAGATCGGCCAGTCCTCGTCGTAGAGGTTGAGCTCGGGGACGACGCGGATCATTTCCATGTTGGCGGACCAGTACGCGTCGAGATTGCCGATGTCCCGCCAGTAGCGGCCGCGCCCGCTCTCGTCGACGTACGGATAGGCGTAGAGAACGCCGGCACGGACCAGGCGTGGAAGGATGTTGTGGCCGAAATCGTGCTCCGATTCCGGATCGTCGTGGTCGGCCTTCAGGATCTCGATGAGTGTCTCAAGGTCAAAGAGGTACACCCCCATCGACGCCGTGGGGGCGGCGCATCCGGCGACGCTCTCCAGGGTCGCGGGATCCGGTTTCTCGAGAAAACGCGTCACAAAGTCCTTTCCGTCGGTGCACACAATGCCAAAATCGCAGGCCCGTTCGCGCGGGACGGGTGTGACCATGACCGTGGCGCGCGCCCCGGCCTCGACGTGGGCCGCAATGAGCTCGCCGTAGTCCATCTTGTAGACGTGGTCGCCGCCGAGAACAAGGACGTAGCGGGGTTTCTGGGACGCCACGGCCTCAAGGTTCTGGAACACCGCATCGGCCGTGCCCCGGTACCACGATGCGTCGAGTCGCTGCTGCGCCGGCATGACGTGCAGAAACTCGCCCAGTTCCCCGCGCAGGAATCCCCAGCCGTGCGTGAGATGCTCGAGAAGGGACTGGGCCTTGTATTGGGTGAGCACGCCAATCCGGCGGACGCCGGAGTTGACGCAGTTCGAGAGTGTGAAGTCGATGAGCCGGTACTTGCCGGCGAACGGGACGGCCGGCTTGGCCCGGTGCGCGGTCAGTCCTCCGAGCCGTTCCCCACGCCCGCCCGCCAGAACCAGGGCGAGCGTGTCGCGGGTGACGCGGCTGACAAAACGCTTGAGCGGCACGGCGTCGTCCAACGGCAAAGAGTCCGAGCCTATGATAGGCGGGCCACCGACACGACGCCACGGACGCGATGCTTCCCCCTCAGTCCTCTCAGGGTCACCGTTCACGACGAGGAGCGCGGGAGACCGCGGGGACGCCGGATCGCCGCCCCAACAACACGGGGGGTCCCGTTCCCCCGGTGTTCCGCCCGTGGGCCCGCCTCCCCGAAACGCCCCCCCCCCGGCGGCGCGGCGAGGGGGGGGCATGACCGAGATCGAAGTGTGACGAACCCCGCCCCCCCGCCCGAGAGTCCTCTGCTTTCCCGACCCCGGAACCGCACGGAGGCCGAGGCGGATCCTTTCGATCCCCTGGACGACATGCGTCTTTTCATCGCCGGAGAACATCTTCGGGCGGAGGACTTCCTTGCCCCCCACGCCCGCCCGGAGGGGGGATACGTCTTCCGTCTCTACGCCCCGCACGCCCGTCGCGTGGGACTCCTTCTCGAGACGACCGGCCGCGCGCCCCGACTTCTCTACGATCTTCACCCCGGTCCCTCCGGCCTCTGGCGGGGCGTCGTTCCGGGCGCCCAAACCGGCGACCGCTACACTTACCTCCTCGAAGATGCGGGGGGTACGGAGCGCGTCAAGGCCGATCCCTTCGCTCTTGCGACCGCCGCCCCAGCCTCCCCCTGGGCGGTCTTGGCGCCCTTGCCGGCACGCCGCCCGGAGGCCGCCCGTCCGCAGCCCCGGCTCGTCTACGAGGTCCACCTGCCCTCCTGGGCGACGCCCGATCCCGTGCCCACGGCCGCGTCGCTGGCCTCGACACTTCTGGCCCGGGCCCGACGAATCGGCGCCTCGCACATCGAGTTTCTCCCCCTGACGGAATACCCTCACCCGGACTCCTGGGGGTACCAGGTGACCCATTACTTCGCGCCGACGGCACGGATCGGCGGACCGCGGGTCCTCGAGGAGCTCGTCGACCGGATCCACGAGGCCGGTTTCGGTGTCCTCCTCGACTGGGTCGGCGGGCACTTTGCCGTCGACGGTTTTGCTCTTTCCGCCTTCGACGGCACACCGCTTTACGAGGCCCGCGACCCCGCGAGCCGCCACCATCCGGACTGGGGCACGCTTGAGTTCGAGCTCGGCGCGGGGGCGGTGAAGAGTTTTCTTCTCTCGAGCGCCCTCTTCTGGCTGGAGCGTTACGGTTTCGACGGGCTCCGGGTCGACGCCGTCTCGTCCATTCTCTACCGCGATTATTCGCGTCCCGAGGGCACGTGGCGGGCGAACGCGTGGGGCGGGCGGGAGTCGATCGAAGGGCTCGGTTTCCTGCGCCGCCTGACAGGCAGCATCGCGCTCGAGCGTCCCGGAGCCGTCCTCGTCGCCGAGGAATCGAGCAACTGGCCGGGCGTGACCGAGCCCGTCGAGCGCGGCGGCCTGGGCTTCCACATGTGCTGGGATTGCGGCTGGACGCACGCCGCGCGTCACTTTTTCGGATCCCGGGAGGCCGGGCGCCGCCGAAACGCCGGGGCGTGGGCCGACCGGATCGTGCGCGAGAGGGCCGAGCGGACCGTGCTTCCGCTCTCGCACGATGAGGTCGTGCACGGCAAGAAAACCGCGCTCTCGTTCATGCCCGGAGACGGCGAGCGGCGCTGGGCCAACCTGCGCCTGTTCTTCACCGATCTCCTGACCCACCCCGGCTGCCCCCTCGTGTTCATGGGGCAGGAGGACGCTCCTCGGGACGAGTGGAATCACCGCGTCCCCCTCCCCCCGCCTCCCGACGAGGGGCCACGCGCCGGTTTTGTCCGACTGCTCGAGCGGCTCGGGCGTTTGCGCCGGAAGGGTTGGCTGGACGGGGGGGAGGCGGGCGCGGCGGCGTCGTGGATCAACCAGCGCCCTCACGATCCCCTCGTCCTGGCCTTCGTGCGTCCGGTCCGCCGCGGACGCCTCCTCGTCCTTCACAACGGGAGCATCCGCATGATCCGCGACCTCGTCGTGGAGGCACCGCCCGGGAACTGGCATCTCCTTCTTTCCACAGACAGCCCCGCCGTCGGCGGACGCGGACGCGCCCGGGCCGCGGCCGGCGAAGGCCGGCGGCCGGAGGACACGCTCCGCGTCGACCTCCCGCCGCTTTCTTCCCTCCTCTTTGGGCAACGTCCATGAGACCTCTCACGATCTTCTACGCCAGCGCCGAACGCTGGCCCTTCGCGACGACCGGCGGACTCGGCGAGGTGGCTTACGCCTTTCCCCTCGCGCTCGCGCGCCGCGGGCACCGCGTCACGGTCCTTCTCCCCGGCTACGGGAACCTCGCCTCCGTTGCGAACCTCGGGCCCGGGCCGGCGCTGCGGGACCCCGCCCTCGGCGGGTGCTCGTGGCGCGAAGGCACCGCGGACGGGTTGAGGCACCTCTTCCTGAGCGGCCCCGGGTTCGACGACCGGGACGGGGGTCCGTACGCGGACGCATCGGGGCGCGTCTGGCCGGATCTCCACCGCCGCTTCGCCCTTTTCGCCCGGGCGTGCGCGGAGCGCGGCCGGGACGAGGCCGCCGACATCCTGCATCTCAACGACTGGCATACGGCCCCGGCCGCCGCCCTTCTCGCCGGCGAGAGCCGCCGGCCGCGGACGGTCCTCACGGTCCACAACTTCCGTTACCGGGGCGAGACAAGCCCCGGGGAGCTCGCGGCCCTGTTCTCGCCCTGGCGCCTGCCCCGGATCGAGGGCGAATCCCCTCCGACGTTCCTCGGGACGGGGGCGGTCGCGGCCGACGTCGTCCAGACGGTCAGCGCCGGCTACGCCGCGGAAGTCCTCGCCGCGCGCGATCCCTTGGCCGCGTGCCTCCGCCGTCGGCCGGAGGGGCTTGCGGGCATCACGAACGGCCTCGACACACGGCGCTGGAACCCCCGCCGCGATCCCGCCCTCACCCGGGGCTACGGCCTCCGTGATGTTCACCGCAAGCGGGAACTGCGCCGCGCCCTCGCCGAACGTTGGGGGTTTTCAGCCCCCGACGATCCCCTCGCCGTCTTCATCGGGCGCCTCGTCCATGACAAGGGGATCGATCTCCTGATCGCGCTCCTTCCCGAACTCGAGGCGCTCGGGCTCAACCTCGCGATCCTGGGCCAGGGCGACCCCCACTACGAGGCCGTGCTTCGCGTCCCCCCGGGCACGGACGGGCGGTACCGTGTGCGCCTCGCCTACG
>JAKAQQ010000068.1 GCA_021819635.1 Pseudomonadota bacterium | reverse complement strand
CGCGGGCTCAACCCCACGTCGCGCCAGCCGGTGAACCGGTTCTCGGCGTTCCAGAGGCTTTCGCCATGACGGACGAGGACGAGACGGGGCACGGGCATCCCCCCGGGACGGGCGACGGGGCATTCTGCCACAGAGCCCCGTCTCGCCGCCCGCGGGGCACGCTATACTCCGGGTGGGACGGATCGGCCCGCGGCTCCCGCGGGGATCCGTCTTGTCGTTTCTGCCCCCCCGTCTTCAGGAGGTCCCCCCGTGTCGCACCCGTCCCGCACGCTCCGCTGGCTCCTCGCCACGGGCCTTGGCATCGCCCTGAGTCTCCCCGCCCTGGCGTTCGCCGCCCCGGCGGCCCACCCCTTCCGCCACCTCGCGCTCCGCGACCTCGGACCCGCCATCGCCGGCGGCCGCGTGACGACGGTCGTCGGTATCCCGGGCCAACCCGAGGTCTACTACGTCGGCGCGGCGGGCGGCGGGGTCTGGAAAACCACCAACGACGGTTACAGCTGGAAGCCGCTCCTGCCGCACGCCGACACCGGATCGATCGGCGCCATCGCCCTCGCCCCCTCGAACCCAAACCTCGTCTGGGTGGGGACCGGTGAGGACAACCCGCGCGACGACGTCCTCAACGGCGGCGGCGTCTACTTCTCCCCGGACGGAGGCAAGACGTGGACGTTCCGCGGGCTCCGCCACGCCGGACAGATCAGCGCGATCGCCGTCGACCCCGCGAACCCCAAGGTCGTCTTCGCCTGCGTCCTCGGCAACCTCTGGCGCGGAACGCCTGAGCGTGGGGTTTACCGCTCGACGAACGAAGGCAAAACCTGGGCACGCGTCCTCTACACCAACGACCACGCGGGCTGCTCGACCCTCGCCTACGAACCGGGAAACCCCGAGGTCCTGATCGCGGGCCTCTGGTACGTCCACCGCTTCCCCTGGAAGCTCGTGAGCGGCGGGCCCGGCGGCGGACTCTTCCGGTCGACGAACGGCGGCCGGACCTGGACGAAACTGACCCACGGCCTGCCCGCGATGATCGGCCGCGCCGACGTCGCCTTCGCCCCGAGCCGTCCGGACTGGGTCTACGCGGTGCTTCAGGCCAAGCACGGCACGCTTTGGGCCTCGCACGACCTCGGCACGCACTGGACCATGGTGAGCAACGACCACGCCATCGACGTGCGTCCCTTCTACTTCACCCATCTTGCCGTCTCGCCCCACGACCCCGAACGCCTCTTCCTTCTCTCCATGGACCTCATGGAGACCAAGAACGGCGGAAAGAGCTTTTTCTACGCCGACCCCATGGTCCACGTCGACCACCACGCAATCTGGATCGACCCGCGCAATCCCGAGCGGATCATCCAGGGCAACGACGGGGGCGTCAACATTTCCCACGACGGCGGGAAGACCTGGCGCTACCTCGACAACCTTCCGATCGAGGAGTTCTACCAGGTGGCCGTCGCCAACACGGTGACGCCCTTCCTCATCTGCGGCGGAATCCAGGACAACAACGCCATCTGCGGACCCTCGAGCGAGTACAACCGCCAGGGCGTGACCGGTCAGGACTGGTTCGTGCCGGTGGGGGGCGACGGCGAGTACGCCGTCCCGGCCCCCTCGGATCCCCGGATCATCTACGCGGACTCGGAAAACGGCTACATCGTCCGTTACCACACGAACGCCGCAAGCTACGCCCCCTTCATCCAGCCTTACCTCCACTCGCAGGCGGGCCACAAGATCTGGCAGCTCAAGTACCGCTTCAACTGGACGGCCCCGATCGCCGTCTCCTACACCGACCCCGAGGAGGTCTATCTCGGGGCCAACGTCGTCTTCAAGAGCACCGACGGCGGCCGGCACTGGACGGTGATCAGCCCGAACCTCACCCGTTCGAGCCGGGCCCGTGAGGGCCTCACCGGCGGGCCCATCGGTTACGACATCAGCGGGGCGGAGAACTACGACACCATCGAGTCGATCTCGATCGCCCGCACCAACCCCAACGTTCTCTGGGTCGGAACCGACGACGGCTGGGTCTGGGTGACCCGCGACGGCGGCACGCATTGGACGAAGGTCACCCCGTCGGGCGCGCCGAAATGGGCCCGCGTCTACCAGATCGGGGTCTCGCCCTTCCACGCCGGGACGGCCTACGTCGCCTTCGACGCGCACGAACTCGGCAACAACCGACCCTACGTCTACCGCACGACCGATTACGGCCGGAGCTGGCAGGCGATCGACCGCGGGCTCCCGCGCGACGCCTCGACCCTCGTCGTCCGCGAAGACCCCGATCGCCCCGGCTTCCTCGTGGCCGGCACCATGATCGGGGTGTACTACTCGCGCGACAACGGCCGGCTCTGGCACCGGCTCGGCGCCAACCTTCCGACGATGGCCGTCTGGGACCTCAAGTTCGTGGGCCATCCGGACAGTCTCGTCCTTGCGAGCCACGGCCGTGGGCTCTGGGTTCTTGACGACCTGCGCCCTCTCGTTGACTTCAACCGCACGATCGCCCGTTCGCCCTTCCATCTCTTCCCGGCCGCCCCCGGGACGCTCTTCTACACGAACGACATCGGGGATCCCGCCCCGCCCTTCTACAAGGCCCCGAACGCCCCGATCGCCGTGACCCTGAGCTACTACCTCGCGCACGGCACGAAGCCGACCCCAGCCGAGAAGAAGGCCGGGACGACCCCGGTGCGGATCCGGATCCTGAACGGCAAGGGCCGCGTCATCGACACCTTCTACGGCCCGAGCCACACGGGAGTGAACCTGGCCGACTGGACCATGAGCTACCAGGGCCCGCGCAAGATGACCTTCGGGCACTACTGGGGCTCGCACGGTCCCCGGGGCTTCCCAGGGCCTTCCGTCGTCCCCGGCCGCTACGTCGCCCGCGTGAGCTACGCGGGGCACCGCGCCACCGAGACGGTCGTCGTCCGCCCCGACCCGAGGCTCCACTTCCCGCCCGCCCGCTACGTCGCGCAGCGTAACGCCGCCCTAGAGCTCAGGAACGAGGTCACGGCGATGGACGAGATGCTCGACCGCCTCCACCGCATGCGCGGGGCGATCCTCGCACTCGAGACGGACGCCCGCCGCAACCCGGCCCTCGCCCGTCGCTACGCGGCCGTGCTCCGTGCCGGCAAGCCGCTCGCGGCCCGCATGACGGCGCTCATCGACGCGGTCTACAACCCGGCCCGGCAACACAACGTTTCGGAGGACAGCCTGCGGAACCTCATCCGCCTGCACCAGCAGATCATCAACGCCTACGAGCTCGTGACGTTCAACTACGCACAACGGATCAACGGGCCGGTCCGCCGGCTCATGGCCGAGCGGCGGAGCGAGCTCCAGAAGGTCCTGTCCCGCTACAACCGCTTCCTCACGACCGAAGTGGCGCGCTACAACCGGCTCGCCACCGCCGCGGGGGCACCGAGCCTCATGGCCGGGCCGCCCGTGCACGTGGACCCGATCGAAGCCGACCTCTGAAGCGTCGGGGAACGCATCGCCGCGCCGTGGCAACACGGCGCGGCTTTGAGGGGGCTTGAGGACGGGGCGGGGCCGGCCGCGAACGCTCCTCCGTCAGGGTCCCTCCTCCACGGTGAACCCGAGCGCGGCAAGCGCCCGCCAGTAGTCCGGGAAGGACTTGCTCACCGCCTCCGCGCCCTCGATCTCGGTCGCGCCAAGGCGGAGCGAGAGGAGTGCGAGACTCATCGCGATGCGGTGATCGTCGTGGCTCGTGAAAACGGTCGAGCGCGCCCGCAAGGGATGACGGCCGACGACGCGCAGGCCCTCGGGCCCGGCGTCTGTCTCGAGACCCAGGCGTCCGAGCTCCTGGGCGATGGCCCGCGGGCGGTCCGATTCCTTGTGACGAAGGTGGCCAACGCCCGTGAGGAGACTCTCGCCGGGGGCCGTGCCCGCAAGGACGGCAAGCGTCGGAACGCCGTCGGGACACGCGCCCGCGTCCACCCGCCCAAGCGGGCGGAGCGGCACGGCCCCGCCCCTCACGACGAGCCCCCGCTCCCCCGCCTCCACCTCGGCGCCCATCGCTTCCAGAAACTCCAGGAGGCAGGCTTCCCCCACGAAGGGCCGCGCGAACGTGCCCTCCGCCTCGAGGCTCGAGCCGGGCACAAGGGCGGCCAGGGCAGCAAAGTACCCGAGCGCGGTCGGATCCGGAGGAATCACGAGGGAGGTCGCCCGGTAGCCCGACCCGGCGGGCACCCCGTACCCGCCGCCCCCGTTCCGCACGACCCGTCCGCCGAAGAGCGCCATCACCTCCGCCGTGAGGTCGATGTAGGACGCCGAGACCGGCGGGTCGACGAACCCCAGGCGGATCCCCCGCGGGGTGAGCGGTCCCGCAAGGAGGAGGGCGCTCGCGAACTGACTGCTCTTCCGCCCGCTCAGGCGCCGCTCGCCACCGACAAACGGCCCCGAGACACGCACGGGGAGTCTCCCGTGCGTGCTCTCGACGCGTGCCCCAAGGGCGGCGAGCGCCGCGAGGAGTTCCTCCATCGGGCGCTCGCGCAGACGCGTCGAGCCGTCGAGGACGACGGCCGTGTCCGAGAGCGCCGAGACCGCGAGCGCAAAGCGGGCCAGCGTCCCGCTCGCACCGAGATCGATCCTCGTCCCGGCCGGGAAGCGGGGCCGGCCTCCCACCCCCTGGACCATCCACGTCCCCTCCCCGACCCTCTCCGGGCGCGCGCCCGCCGCCTCGACGAAGGCGAGGGCCGCCCGGAGGTCGTCGTTCTCTGGAAGTCCCCGAAGGAGACTCGTGCCCTCGGCCAGCGCCGCCAGAAGAAGCGCGCGGTTGGCGACGTACTTGCTCGGCGGGAGCCGGGGGCGAAAGATTCCGAGACGAGCGGGAGGCGAGAGGCGGACGCGCACGGGAGAACTCGCGGGAGGGCCCTTCATCATAAAGGCAGGGTCTCCGGACGCCCCCTCGAGGTTCCGACCCGTTGCCCTCCCGTGCCGCGACCGGGGCCGACGACACGCGTCGCCCGACGTCGCGCCCCACCGCCGGAGGGCACGCCATGAGCGACGCCCGTCCGCTCCGCTCCCTTTTCCTCACGGAGGATGATTCCCTCACGATGCTGCGCACCCCTCTCCGCGCCGGAAGGATCGGCCCAGACCGTCTTCGAATTCCTCGCCCACCCGGCGCACGCTCACGGCCTCCCTCGCCCCCCCCCGCCCCGCCCCCGGGCCGCCCGCAACACTGAGAGATGTCCCCGGCGATAATCGACGGAAGCTCACCCGCACGCCCTCTCCTCCGTCTCTATCGATGAGAAGGAGATGGCCTGACCGACGATTGTTTGTGACAAGATCCTTGGACGTGAACAGTTCTTCATGCAGGATCACGATCAAGACCGGCGATCCGTCCGGTCGCACGACCGCGAATCGTCACCCCGCTCGCACGCGGAGGAGCAAGCGCAACCATGAACCGTGAAACCGTGATCCGAATGTTGGCCCAAACCAAGCCCGAGTTGCAACGACGCTTCGGTGTGACAAAACTGGTGCTGTTTGGCTCCATCGCCCGCAATGAGGCGCGCGGCGACAGTGACGTGGACGTGCTGGTGGCCTTCGACGGGCCCGCGAGTGCGGCACGCTATTTCGGCGCGCAGTTCTACCTGGAAGACTTGCTGCACGCGCTGGTCGATCTGACGACGGAAAAGGCGCGTGGCGCTTTGATCGCGATGACATCAATTGGCTCCGGAGCTCATCGGCGAGGCAGCCACGCACGTTCCTCAGGAGGGACGGGTTGCTCCCACCGCGCTTCCC
>JAKAQQ010000067.1 GCA_021819635.1 Pseudomonadota bacterium | reverse complement strand
AAGAGGGCGAGGAGCACCATGACCGGAATCGTGCACACGGACGCAATCTTGTGCCAAAACGCGGTCTCGTAGGGGACGGCGCTCAGGTCGTTGGCGTGGAGATAGCGGATGTACGCCCAGAGGCCCGTCTCGGAAAGATTGGAGGGGTTCACGGCCAGGACGCTGAAGAGATCGGGGTCAAGAAGCCCGTGGACCACGCGCCGCTCCGGGAGCGTGCGCACGATCCTCCCGTCGTCCCAGCGCGTGGCGCGGTACGCGTCGAGCGTCCAGAGCCCCCGCCGGTACGCACCCCGGGGGGCGTAGCCCACCGAGCGGAGCCGTTGCCCGCGGCCGTAGGTGTAGACGCTCACCCCGAGGATGACGTGGCGGTGGTCGATGCGCACGATGTTGACGATGTGCCGCTTGTCGCGCAGCCACACGCCGTTCGGCCCGAGCAGGCTGACCTCGTTGTAGAGCGCCAGCGAGCGGCGGGTCTCGGCGTAGACCTTGAGGGGAGGCGCGACGTACTCGCCGAGAGCGGCGGCCATGACAACGAGGAGAAGGGAGCCCAGGACCACGCCCCCGGCCAGCCGGGCCAGCGAGAGGCCGGCCGCGCGCATGGCGACGATCTCGTGGTTGCTCGCGAGCCCCCCGATTGCGAAGAGCGCGCCCAAGAGAACGGCGATCGGAAAGGCGTCGAACGCCCACTGGGGCAGCACGCTCAGGCTGTAGACGAGGGCGGTGTGGATCGTGTAGTGGAAGGTGCCCACGTTGTGGAGCTGGGCAAAGAACGTGAAGACGGCGGAGACCGTGGCCAGCACGAGGAGGGAGGCGAGGCTCGCGAGCACCACCCGCCTGAGGAGATAACGATCCAGCGTGTTCACGCCGTCCGCCCCCGCCCGAGGCGCAGCGGGCCACGCCCGTAGAGACCAAAGAGAAGCACCACCGTGACGGCGGCGAAGACGAGGTGCACCCACCAGAGGCCGATCAGGGGGGGGAGGCTGCCGTTCCGCACCCAGACCTTGGAGGCCCCGAGGAGATTCGAGTAGAGCAGGTAGACCAAGACCGCCAGAAACGGGCGCGCGAAGCGGTTCGCGCGCGGGGAGGTCTGCGCCAAGGGAAGGGCGAGGAAGGCAAATATGAGGAGCATGAGCGGGGGGCTCAGGCGCCACTCGAACTGGGCCCAGTCGGCCGGCCCGGGTCGCCGGAGGAGCGCCCCGAGCGGGAGGGCGTCGCGCGGAAGCGGGCCCTTGCCCCCCGGGGCCAAGCGCAGCCCGTGGAGATCGGCCACGTAGCGCGCAAAGCGGATCCTCTCGTAGACGGCCGAGCCGGGGCGGCCGACGATCCGGTAGCCCTGTTCGAGCACGATCTCGTGCACCCCGGACGGACCGCGCTGGAAGTGGCCGCGACGGGCCGTCACGACCACCGGCCGGCCGTTCGCGTTCTGGGCCACGAAAATCGCGCGCAAGTGGTGCCCCCCCGGGCTCACCCGGCGGGCGTAGAGCGTCGTGTGTTCGTAGGTGAGCTCGTGGAACCGGCCCTGGCGGAAGAGCGTGCGCCGGACCTTGGTCGCCGCCTCGCGCCGCACGTCCCGCGCGGTCCGAAGCGCCCAGGGGGCGAGAAACAGGGTGAGGCACGCCGTCAGGACCACCAGGCCCGCGAGCGGGCGGGCCACGAGGCGGTAGATCCCGAGGGGCGAGAGCCCGCTCGTGGCGATCGCGATCATCTCGTTGTCGCGCCACAATCGGGCGAAGACGATCATGATGCCGAGGAAGCCCCCGACCGGGAGGAGCACCGTGCCGTACGCGAGCGTGCTGAGCCCCATGAGAACGAAGACGACGCGGGCGGGAAGACGCCCCGCCGCCGCGAGCGCCAGGTAATGGGTGAACCGGGACGAGAGAACGATCAGGAACAGAATCAGGATCGTTCCCGCGACCGTCAGCCAAAGTTCACGGGTGAGGGTGCGACGGAGAACCACGGGCGGCCGAAAGCGTCCTGAACGTGCGGCGGACGACGTATTAAGATAAGCGATGGGGCGGTCGTCCTCACGAACCGGTCCCGCCTTCGTTTCCTCCTCAACGATCGGGAGCCGGCCCATGCCCCACCGCACCCTGCAGTTCCGTTTCTTCTCGGGATCCCTGGCGGAGGAGAACGCCGACGCGATTCTCCTGGGCGTGACCGCGGCCCCCCCTCTCCCCGCCCCGGGCCAGATCCTCGACCGGGCCACGAAAGGCGGGCTCGGCAAGCGTCTCGCCCGCCTCGGTTTCACCGGGCAGAACGGGAACGTGCTCGTCCTGAGCGATCTCCCGGGCGTCAAGGCCCCGATCGTGGTCGTGGTGGGGCTCGGACCCAAGGCGGGCGTCGACGAGCGACGCCTTCGGGACGCCACCCTGACCGGCATGAAGACGCTCAAGAGCATGCCGGGGCTGGCCTCGGTGATCAACACCCTCCCCCTCCTCTCTCCGGAATCCTCCCCCCTCGTCTACCGGCACGCCGTCGAGGCGAGCCACGAGGCCTGCTACCGCTTCGACCTCTGCAAGGGGAAGCGCGGCGGACGCGAGGAGGCGGCCAAGGCGGCCCCCCTGCTCCGCCGGATCCTGCTCCCGGCCCCCCCGGGGCGCGCCAAGGCGCCGACCGCGGAGGCCGTGCGCACGGGCGAAGCGATTGCCGAAGGCACCGCCCTGGCCAAGGATCTCGGCAATCTTCCCCCGAACGTCGCCACGCCGCGCTATCTTGCCGAAGAGGCCCGCCGGATCGCCCGCGGGGACCGCCGCCTCACGTTTACGGTCCTGGACGAAAAGGACATGCGCCGCCTCGGCATGGGGGCCCTCCTTGGGGTGGCCCAGGGGAGCCGCGAACCCCCCCGCCTCATCCTGCTCGAATACCGGGGGGAGAAAGGCGCCGCCCAGGCCCCCTACGCCCTCGTCGGCAAGGGCATCACCTTCGACTCGGGCGGCATCTCGATCAAACCCTCCGCCAACATGGACGAAATGAAATTCGACATGTCGGGCGCCGGGGCCGTCCTCGGCACGTTCCTGGCCCTGAAAAAACTTGGCCTGCCGCTCCACGTGGTCGGGGCCATCCCCGCCTGCGAGAATCTCCCCGGCGGGGGGGCGATCAAGCCGGGGGACATCCTCACGACCTACTCGGGAGAGACCGTCGAGGTGCTGAACACGGACGCCGAGGGGCGCCTCGTCCTCTGCGACGCGCTGAGCTACGTGGCGCGGACCTACCGTCCCCGCGCCGTCGTCGACGCGGCCACGCTCACCGGCGCCTGCGTCGTCGCCCTCGGGCACCACCCGAGCGGGCTCTTCAGCAACGACGAGACCCTGGCGCGTGAGCTCGAGGCGGCGGCCACCCGGAGCCTCGACCGCGTGTGGCGTCTCCCGCTCTGGGAGGACTACCAGGACGAGCTCAAGAGCAACTTTGCCGACTTCGCCAACATCGGGACCCGCGACGGCGGCGCCATCACGGCCGCCTGTTTCCTCTGGCGTTTCGCCCGCGAGCTCACGTGGGCCCACCTCGACGTCGCGGGCACGGCCTGGAAGAGCGGGTCGGCCAAGGGGTCGACCGGCCGGCCCGTCCCCCTCTTCGTCCAGTACCTCCTCGACCGCGCCGCCACCGGACGACGATGAAAGTCCTCAAGCTCTATTTCCTCGCCCGCGCCGACCACGAGGTCCTCGTCCCGTTCCTCGCCCGGCTGGGCGAGAAAGCCCTCGAACAGAACCTCCGGATGTGGATCGACTCCGAGGACGAGACCCTCGTCCGCCAGCTCGACGCGTATCTCTGGACCTACCGCGAACCGTCCTTCGTGCCCCACGGCACGGACGAAGACGCCTGGAACCGTCTCGTGATCGCCCCCCTGCGGGGCGCGCTCCCCGAGGGCTACACGGCCGTGGTGCACGTCTGCCCGCAGTCGCCGCGCGTCGCCCCTCCGCCCCAGGCCGTCAAGATCGCCGAGGTCCACTCTGGCGAGGACGAGGGCACGGATCTCGTCCAGGCCCGACTCGGAGCCTACGGGGAGGCCGGCTGGGAGATCGAGACCCACCGGATCCTGCCGACCTTGACCGTGCCCAAGAACCAGAGGATGTGACCGCCCCCCGGGGGCGCCTCCCCCCGGACGACGCCGGGGCGGGACGCCCCCGCTCCCACGCCCGCGAGACCCCCGATGCCCGCCGCCGAACACGCCGCCGATCCCGACAAGGTCTTCGACCCGCGCACGGTCGAGGACCGGGTCACCCGCCTCTGGGAACGGCACGATCTCTTCCGTCCCTCGGGGACGGGGGCGCCCTACTGCCTCATGCTGCCCCCGCCGAACGTGACGGGAACGCTCCACATGGGCCACGCGTTCCAGGACACCCTCATGGACGCGCTCGTCCGTTACCACCGCATGCTCGGGCGCCGGGTCCTCTGGCAGCCCGGGGTCGACCACGCCGGGATCGCGACCCAGATGGTTGTCGAGCGTGAGCTCGCCCGGGAAGGCCTCGACCGCCTGGGGCTCGGCCGGGAAGCGTTCCTCGAACGCGTGTGGGCCTGGAAAGAGAAGTCCGGGGCGACGATCGTCGAGCAGATGAAACGGCTCGGCGCCTCGGCCGACTGGAGCCGCGCGCGGTTCACGATGGACGAGGGGCTCTCACGGGCGGTCCGCGAGGCGTTCGTCCGCCTCTACGACGAGGGGCTCATCTACCGCGGCCCGCGGCTCGTCAACTGGGACCCGAAACTCCTCACGGCCCTCTCGGACCTCGAGGTGCAGACCGAGGAGGGCGTGGCGGGGGAACTCTACGTGCTCCGTTACCCGCTCGTGGAGCCCCACGAGGGGCGCACCCACCTGTGCGTGGCCACGACCCGCCCCGAGACCCTGCTCGGCGACGTCGCCCTGGCCGTGCACCCCGACGACGACCGCTATCGGGCGCTGGCCGGGGCCCACGTGCGCCTCCCGCTCACCGAACGGACCATCCCCGTTCTGGCCGACCGCATGGTCGACCCCGCGTTCGGAACGGGCGTCGTCAAGATCACGCCGGCCCACGACCCGAACGACTTCGATCTCTGGAAGCGGCGCGGCGAGGAAGAAGGGCTCCCGCTTTTCCGGATTTTCGACGTCCACGCCCGCGTCCAGGACCCCGCCCGGGATCTCGAGGCGCCCCGGGGGGACGCGGCGCTTCTCTTCCAGGCCCCCGCCGGCCACGACGTTCGCCGCCTGGCGGCCCGCGGGACGCTCGTCCCCCGGGCGTACGTCGGGCTCACGCGCGAGGACGCCCGGGAGCGGATCCTCGCGGATCTCGCCGCGGCGGGTCTCCTCGAGAGGCGCGAACCCCACCCGATGACGCTCCCGCGCGGGGACCGCTCGGGGGCGGTCCTCGAGCCGTACCTCACGGTCCAGTGGTTCGTCCGCACCGCGCCCTTGGCCCGCCCGCTCCTCGAGGGCGAGAACGCGCGCCGCCCGCGCTTTGTGCCCGAAGGCTGGCGCAAGACCTACGACCAGTGGCTCGAACGCATCGAGGACTGGTGCATCAGCCGCCAGCTCTGGTGGGGGCACCGCCTGCCGGCCTGGTACGGGGCGGACGGACGGCTCTACGTGGCCCGCGACGAGGACGATCTCCGCCGCCGTTACCCGGAGGCCAACCCCGCGACCCTCGAGCGCGACGACGACGTTCTCGACACCTGGTTCTCCTCGGCCCTCTGGCCGTTCTCGACGTTGGGCTGGCCGGAGGCGAGCGGGGACCTCGAGGCCTTCTACCCCGGCGACGTCCTGGTCACGGGGTTC
>JAKAQQ010000066.1 GCA_021819635.1 Pseudomonadota bacterium | reverse complement strand
AGATGGCACGAGACCTGCCGCGGGCGCTCGCGGGGCGGCCCGTCGAACGAGAACCACGGAGGTGGATCGTCGCCGGGCTGGGGCTCGAGACGGGCGAAGTCGATGCTCCGTCCGTCCAGGCGGGGCGGGGTGCCGGTCTTGAGGCGCGCCACCCGCAGGGGGAGCTCACGCAGCCGGCGCGCCAGAGGCAGCGCCGGGGGGTCTCCGGCCCGCCCGCCCTCACCTTGCCAGTCGCCAACGTGCAGACGGCCCGAGAGAAACGTGCCGGTCGTCAGGACGACGACGGGCGCCCGAACCTCGACGCCGAGGGCGGTGATCACCCCGGCGCAGCGGTCGCCGTCGAGCCGGAGATCCGTCACGGCTTGCTGAACAAAACGCAGGGCCGGAAGGGTTTCGAGGCGGCCGCGCACGAGGTTGCGGTAGAGGACACGGTCGCACTGCAGGCGGGTCGCCTGCACGGCCGGTCCCTTGCGGGTGTTGAGGGTCCGCCCGTGGATGCAGGCGCGGTCGGCCGCCCAGCCCATTACGCCGCCGAGGGCGTCGATCTCGCGCACCAAGTGGCCCTTGCCGATCCCGCCGATTGAAGGGTTGCAGCTCATCTGTCCCAAGGCGTCGAGGCTCTGGGTGACGAGCACGGTGCGCGCCCCCAGGCGCGCGGCCGCCGCCGCGGCCTCCGTCCCGGCGTGCCCGCCGCCCACGACGATGACATCGGCTTCTTCTCGCAACACGCCCCACACCCGGGAACACGACCCGTCACGATTGTACGTCCGTCGATCCCGGGGCCGCCGCCACCTCGGTTACTTCCCGATGCAGAAACGATGAAAAACGTCGTCGAGAAGGCGCCCGTCGGCGTCCTCCCCAAGAATCGCGGCGAGTGGTTTCTGCGCCCAGCGGATCTCTTCGGCAAGGAGATCGGCCTCGCCCCCTTCCTGCGCCAAGGCTCTGGCTCGGGCGAGATGATCGGCGGTTTCGTCGAGTGCGCTCAAGTGGCGACGACGGGCAAGGTAGACGCCTTCCTCGCCCGCGGCGACCGGATCGAGGACCAAGCGCGCGCGCAGCGTCGCGATAAGCGACGCGAGCCCTTCTCCGCGAAGCGCCGAAACGGCCGGGACCGGCCCGTCCTCTCCTTCCGTGGGCGGCGGATGAAGGTCGGCCTTGTTCGCGACCGCGAGGCGGCGCGACCGCTCAAGGAGGTGGTACTGCCGGCGGTCGTCTTCGGTCCAACCCGTCGAGGCATCAAGCACGTAGACGAGAAGGTCGGCGCGTGAGGCCTCCTGCCGCACGCGGGCAACCCCCTCCCGTTCGGCCGCATCGTCGCTCGTCCGCAGCCCGGCGCCGTCGCAGAGACGCACGCGCACACCCTCCCAAAGAACGTCCGCTTCGAGAAGATCACGGGTGGTGCCGGGCACCGCCGTGACAATCGCCCGCTCTTCCCCCACGAGACGGTTGAAGAGGCTTGATTTTCCGACGTTTGGTCGCCCCAGGAGGAGGACGCGCGGTTCCTTTCTCAGGTTCTCGCCCCGCCGCCCGTCGCGGCGCAAATCCTCAAGCACTCTCCGCGCCCCCGTCAGAGCCCGCCGGAGTCCCTCCGCGAGATCGGCGTCGATTTCCTGATCGGAGAAGTCGAGGTCCGCCTCGGCGCAGACCCGCGCTTCCCGCAGCGCCGCATCAAGAGCGTGCACGCGGCGCGAAAATTCCCCGTCGAGGGACCGCAGCGCCGCCCGGGCCGCGGCGCGATCGCGGGCCTCGATGAGGTCGGCGACGGCCTCGGCCTGCGCCAGGTCGATCTTGCCGTTGACGAAGGCGCGGCGCGTGAACTCGCCGGGCTCGGCGGGGCGCCCTCCGAGGAGGACGAGCGCTTCGACGAGGCGTTCGAGGAGGATCGGGTTGGCGTGGAGGTGGAACTCCACGAGATCCTCACCTGTGTACGAGTGCGGACCACGAAAGAAAATCACGAGTCCGCGGTCGAGGGGCTCACCCGCCGCGTCCCGGACAAGACGGAGCACGGGACGCCCCGACGGCGGGAGGCGGGGCGGGGCCAAGCGCGTCGCCCATCTCCGCGACTCCGGGCCGCTCACGCGCACCACGCCGATCGCTCCCGTACCGGCGGGCGTGGCCGGGGCGACGATGGTCGCCCCGTGCGCCCTCACGCGCGTCCTGTCCGGGAGATCCCGACGAGGCGGTTGATGTGCCACTGCTGGAGGATGTTGAAGACCCCGCCCACGAACCAGTAGACGACGAGACCGGCGGGCATAAAGAGCGAGATCCCCGCCACGGCGATCGGGACGACGATCATCATGAGCCGTGCCTGCAACCGATCGGTCGTCATTTGGGGCACGAGCCGCTGATAGCCGGCAAGCGTTACGGCGTAAAGGACGGGCAGGATGTAGTAGGGATCGGGGGCTGAAAGATCGCGGATCCAGAGAGCGAACGGGGCGTGGCGCAGTTCAACACTGAAGAGAAGAACCCAATAGAGGGCAATGTAGATCGGGAACTGCACGAGCATCGGCAGACAGCCGGTGGCCGGGTTGACCTTCTCCTTCTTGTAAAGCTCCATCATCGCCTGCGTCAGTCGCGTCTTGTCTTCGGCGTAACGCTCCTGCAGAGCCCGCATCCGTGGCTGGAGGGCCCGCATGCGTGCCATGGACGTCCCGCTCATTCTCTGGAGGGGGAAGAAGAGGATCTTGATGAGCAAGGTGAGGAGAACGATCGCCCAACCCCAATTGCCCACGACCCGCTCAATGAAGGCGAGGAGGCCGTAGAGGGGTTCGGCCAGGATGGTCATGTACCCGTAGTCGACCGTCTGGCGGAGGCCGGGGGCGACGGCGGCGAGACGTCTCTGGAGCTTGGGCCCGAGGTAGAGGCGGAGGCTGAACCGCCGTGTCGTGTGCGCGGGGACCACGAGGACGCCGCCCACCGCCCCGGCTTCGTAGAGCCCGCCGCGCAGGTTGCGGGCAAAGTAGCGCCACGGCTGCCCGGGCGGCGGAATCAGCGTGGCCAGGAAATAGTTATTGACATGGGTGATCCATCCGGAGCGGAGGGTACGCTCGAACGGATGATGCCGAAGATGATGGTAGGAAATCTTGTGGTAGGTTCCCCTGCGATCGTAGCCAAGCCCGCTGTACACGAGATGCTTGGGGTTGAAAAACGAGTAGTTGCGATGAACGTGCGCGCCACGGAGGAGAACGTACGGCGCCGTCCGCCACCTCCGGTCTCCGCCGTTGTGGACGACGTAGCGGACACGCACCACGTAACTCTTCGGCCGGAACACGTACTCCTTGACGACGCGCAGTCCGTTCGGTCCTCGCCACACGAGTGGGACGGTGAGATCGCCGCAACCCCGAAGGCATTGGACCCTGCGAACGGAGGCCGTGTAAACCGCGTTCGCCCCCGGGGCGGGACTCGACGCGAGCGGCTCGAGTCCCGTCACGACGGTCAGGCGTCCCGGCCCGCGGGCATGGAGAAGCGCGACCGGGGGGGACTGGGGCGAGAGTCCTTTGCGGTACCGCAGAAGCGCGACGTCCAGAAGTCCCCCGCCCGCCCGCCCAATCCGGGCACGAAGAACACGCGTGTGCACGCGAACGAGCGCGGCGCGGCGCGGGAGAGAAGGCGCACGGGGGGCGGGAAGCCCACCGGAGGGCGTGATCCCGGGTGGAGGGGGAAGAGGGGAAGCGGGCCGGGGAGTGGCGGTGACACGCGTGCGGGGCGGCGGCGGCAGCACCGGGTGGAACTGGTTCTCCCACGCGTTCCAGAGGAGGTAGAAGACCGCGGCAAGCGTGAAGAGAAGAATCAGTCGGCGGTTATCCACCGGAGCGCCTCCGCAGCCAGACGAGCCGTTCTTCGGGGACGGGGTCGTGCCCGCCCGCGCACCAAGGGTGGCAACGCAACAACCGGGCCACCGTGAGGAGCGTTCCCGCAAACGCGCCGTGGAGGGCGATCGCCTCTTCTGCGTAGTGCGAGCAGCTGGGCTCGTACCGGCAGTGCGTTCCGGCGAGGGGCGAGAGCCAGCGCCGGTAGAAGCCGATGAGGCCGAGGAGCAAGCGACGCATCAAGGGCGGGCACCGGGTGACAGATGCGCCACGGTGCCGGCGATTTGCCGGTCGATGCTTGCGCGAATCTCTTCGCGTCCGGCGCCGGCCAGTGTGGGTCGCGCCAGAACAACGAGATCAAATCCTTTGAGCCTCGCCAGATCGGCGTGCCGGAAGCTCTCCCGGATGATGCGTTTGATCATGTTTCTCCTCGTGGCGGCCCGCGCCACTTTTTTTGAGACGATCAGGCCGAGCCGCGGCCCGCCGCCCGTCCCGACCCGAAGGAAGAGCGTGAAGTAGCGTCCCGTCAGCCGTCGCCCGGCGTCGAAGACAAGGTCGAACTCCTTTTTTCCCCGCAGACTCCCCCACGTCCTCCCCAAGGGGCCGGTCACGACGGACGGGCCAGAGGGAATCAGGGAATGAGGCGCTTGCGTCCCTTGGCCCTGCGGGCGCTGAGAATGGCGCGCCCGTGCCGCGTCGCCATGCGCGCACGAAATCCGTGCGTTCGTGCCCGGTGGAGCCGACTGGGCTGAAAAGTGCGTTTCATGATCTCATCCTCGTCGCTCGACTGCCGCAGGAACCATCCACGCTCCTCGGCTGTGTGCGCGCCGCGGGATGGCCAGACGGGACGCGTATTCTACATCATGGTCGGGCGAGACGCCCGCGCTCCCGGCCGTTCGGACGGGCCCGCCTCCCGTCAGGCTCGGCCCGCGACGGCGGCGGCCTCTTCGGCATTCGTGAGCATCCTCCGCGCGTTAGCTCCGAGACATCCACGGCGCCTTGGCTCGTGGTTGCCCGTCCCGGAGCAAGGGTCTAAACTTCCCGATCCTGACCCGACCCTCTGGTTTTCCCTTTCCCCCATGTCCGACGCCCGTGTCCTCTGGAGCGAATGCCTGCGCATCCTTGAACGGGATGTCGAGGAACGGGAGGCGACGCTCTGGCTGCGACCCTTGCAGGCCCGTCTTTCTGAAGGGACTTTCTCCCTGCAGGCCCCCAACGCCCTCGTTGCCGACCGTGTCCGCGACACTTACCTTCCCCGCCTGCGGACGGTCGTCACGCACGTGGCGGGACAGACCCTTGAGGTTACCGTGGGCGTGGGTTCGAACGAACGTGCCGCGGTTGAGCCGCGGCAGCGGGCGCGGGGCGCTGGGAGCTCCGAGTCGAGCGTGTCGTTCCCGGTCCCCGGAAGCCCTCTCAACAACGACTACATGTTCGGCAACTTTGTTGAAGGGGGTTGCAACAGGATCGCGCGGGCCGCGGCTTTGACCGTCGCTGACAATCCTGGCAAGGCCTACAACCCCCTCTTCATTTACGGCGGGGTGGGTCTCGGGAAAACGCACCTCATGCACGCCATCGGCCAGCACGCTTTGGGGCGCGAGGGCACGCGGCGCGTGGCGTACGTCCACTCGGAGCGTTTTGTGGGTGATATGGTCGTCGCGCTCCAGAACAACGCGATGGGGGAGTTCAAGCGCCGCTACCGATCTCTCGACATGCTTCTCATCGATGACATCCAGTTCTTCTCGGGAAAGGAGAGAACACAGGAAGAGTTCTTCCATACTTTCAACACGTTGCTTGAGGCCCGCCAGCAGGTCATCCTGAGCTGCGACCGTTACCCGAAGGAGGTCGACGGTCTCGAGGAACGTCTCAAATCCCGTTTCGGCTGGGGGCTCACCGTTTCCATCGAACCGCCCGAGATCGAAACGTGCGTGGCGATTCTGACCACGAAAGCGACACGCTTGGGGATCAATC
>JAKAQQ010000065.1 GCA_021819635.1 Pseudomonadota bacterium | reverse complement strand
AAGCACAAGGCGGACGAAATCGCCGGCGGGGACCCGGTAGTAATTGGCCGCCCAGAGAACGAGCCGGAGAACGTCCGGGGGCCAGAGGGGGAGATCGTCGAGGACACGGGTCACGGGTTTCAGGCGTTCCGCGACGGGATCGTCGTCCCCGCCCCCGGACGCGAGGAGGATCCCCACCCGCCGCGATCGGCCGAGCGGGACCTCGACACGGAGCCCCGGGACGGGCGGCCCAAGCCTCTCCTCCTGCCAGAGGTAGGTCAGCGGCCCCGAGGCGCCCCAAGGCAGGAGAATCCGCACCGGCGAACTCCCGGAGGAGGGAGGGGGGATCAGGGTGTCAACCCTCACGAGTCGGGAGCGTTATGCTTGAAGTCCGGACCATCCCGTGGCCCTTTCGCTGGAGTCCACCCGTCATGATACCTTCCGTCGGCGTCTCCTCCCTCGGCTTTGCTTGGAACGGACGGGACGAGCGTGCCCTCCGGGCGCTTCGGCAGGATCTCGACGCCTTCTTCCGTGTCCACGAGAAGAGAGCCTTCCGCGTCGCCCGCCTCCTGCTCGCCGACCGCGAGGACGCCCTCGACGCGGTTCAGGAAGCCATGACCCGCCTCGTACGGTCCTACGCCGCTCGTCCCCAGGAAGAGTGGACCCCCCTCTTCTACCGCATCCTGCAAAACGCCGCCCGCGACATTCTCCGCCGCCGCACCCGTCGCCGGGTCTTCCCGTTTCTCTCCCTCGCCGGGCAAGAGGAGGACGATCCGCTCGAGGGGATCGCCGACCCCGCGGGCGAAGATCCCCTCGAGGCCTGCGTGCGGAAGGAATTCGCGGACCGTCTTGCCGCGGCCCTCGCCCGCCTCCCGCGGCGCCAGCGCGAGGCCTTCACGCTCAGGATCCTGGGCGAGGCCGACGTCACCACCGCCGCCCGCAGCATGGGCTGCTCAGCGGGAAGCGTCAAGACCCACCTCTTCCGGGCGCTCGCCGCCCTCCGCCGGGACCTCGGAAGCGATGCCGCACCCTGAGCGTCCTCCCGCGGGCGAAGATCCCGAGCGCCTTCCCGCCGCCGGGGAGGACGATCTCGAGATCGAGCTCTCCCGTCGACGCGCGCGGGCGCTGGCCGCCCTTGACCGGCCGGACCGCGGCCGACGCTGGCTCCCGGTCGTCCCGCTTCTCGCCATCTTCGTGGCCTGGCTCGTGCTGGGAGGAGTCCACCGTTTCCGCGCCCGCACCACCGTGATTCCCCTCCACGGTTACGAGGTCGTGCTCACCGGGCCGTCCTCGCCGGGATTCTACCGGCGGCTGCGTTTCTACCGCTGGCTCGCCCATGAAGAGCATCGTCCGTGAGCCGGCGGGAGCGCACGCGTCGCACGAAGGAGTGAAGCCAAGCCACGGCTTCCGTCACGCGGCGGTCCGCCCCCTCTGCGCCGTCGCCGCCGTCCTTCTCCTCGCCGCCCCGGCCGCCGCCCGGGGTCAGAGACGTCCGCCGCTCCGCTGGCGTGCCCTGTCCCCGCCGGCGCGTCACGTCCTCCACCCCTTTGCCCCCCGTTGGCGTCACCTCCCGCCCGCGCGCCGGCGCGCCCTCCTGCACGCCGCCCACCGCTGGCTCCGGCTCTCTCCCGCACGGAGGAAGCAGGTCTTCAAACACCTCCGACGCTGGCGGCGGCTTCCGCCGCCCGTGCGCCGGCGCCTGTGGAAGCGCTACCGCGCCTTCCGCCGTCTCCCGCCGGCCGAACGGAGGCGCATCCTGCGTGCCTACCGTCTCTTCCGCCGCCTCCCGGCGTGGAAAAGGCGCGCCCTCCTCCGACGCTGGCGACGCCGTCACCGCCCGGGCGGGCCCGGCGGAGAGACGGCCCTCGCCCGTTTCCTCCCCGTCTTGCGCGACCGCGCGGATTTCCCGGACACGCGCTGAGCCCGTGCTAGGCTGGGCGGCATGATCCCCCCGTCACGGCCAAACCGCCTCCTCCGGACCGGCCTCGCCCTCGGGGCGGTTTGGGCTTTTTCCCTCGCCGCCCCCACCCTCCGGGCCGCCCCGCCCGCCGCCCGCCTTGCCCGCATCGAGAGCCGGGTCCGCCTCCTGCGCCGGAGTCTCGCGCGGGAACGGAAGACGCGGGCGCACATGCGCGCCCTTCTCGTCCGGACCCGGCGCGAGATCCGCGGGGTCGAGGCCGCGCTCGCCCGTCTCGAAACCCGGGAAGCGGCCCTCGGCCGACACGCCCAGGCTCTCGAAGGGCGGCGCAAGGCCGACCGGGCCGCCCTTGTGGCCCGCCGCGGCGACTTCGCCCTCCTCGCCCGCCAGCGCTACGTGCTCGGCCCGGAAGCCCGCCTGCACCTCCTCCTCGGCGATCTTCGTCATCCGGGGCGGGGGACCCGCCTTCTCGCCGACTTCGGGATCCTCGCGGCGCGGGAACGGCGCCGGCTCGACATCCTCCGCTCCGCCGTCGCGCGCCTGGTCCTCGTCCTCACCCGTCTCGACGCGCGCGAGGCCGATCTCCGCACGCTGCGCGCGCGGCGGACGACGGAGCTTCTCCATCTCGCGGCCGTCCGCGCCCAGCGCCGCGCCATGCTCGCCGCCCTCGGCGGGAAGATCACGCGCCACGGAGCCACCCTCAACCTTCTCCTCGCCCGCGCGCACGCGCTCGCCGGTCTTCTCGGTCGCCTCGACCGCACGCTCGATCGGATCCCCTGGGCGTCGGGCGTCCCGCTCGCGTTCCCGCGACTTCGGGGCGCCCTCCCCTGGCCGACCCGGGGGCGCCTCGCCCGGGCCTTCGGCCAGCCGCACGCCTCGGGCGCCGGTTTCTGGCACGGCATCCTCATCGCCGCCCCGCGCGGGACGCCGGTCTACGCGGTGGCGCACGGGCGGGTCGTGTTCGCCGGGTGGATGCCCTACTTCGGTCTTCTCCTCGTGGTTGACCAGGGGCACGGCTACTACACGATCTATGCCCACGAGTCGGTCCTCTACCGCCGGGTCGGGGACTGGGTCAACGCCGGAGCGCTCCTCGGGAGCGTGGGTCGCAGCGGCGGGGCGCGTCGCCCCGCCCTCTATTTCTCCATCCGTCGGGGCGGACGCGTCGTCGATCCCCTGCACTGGCTCACCCCCGCGCCTGAGGCCGCGAACGGCTAGACTGGATCCATGGTCTCCGCCCCTCCGTCCGACGACGCTCCCGTCGCCCTCGTCACCGGAAGCGCCCGCCGGCTCGGCGCGGCCATCGTCCGGGCGCTCCACGCCCGGGGCTTCCGGGTGGCCATCCACCACCGCGGGTCCGAGGCCGAGGCCCGGCGCCTCGCGGAGAGTCTCGAAGAGGCACGGGCGGGAAGCGCCGCCGTCTTCCGCGCCGATCTCCTCGACCCCGAGGCCGTCCGTTCCCTTCCCCCGGCGGTGTTCGAACGCTGGGGGCGGCTCGACGCGCTTGTCAACAACGCCTCGAGCTTCTACCCCACGCCCCTTGGGAGCATCGACGAACGGACGTGGAACGACCTCGTCGGAACGAACCTCAAGGCGCCGCTCTTCCTCGCCCAGGCCGCCTGCGAGGGCCTCGCGCGCCGCGGGGGATCGATCGTCAACCTTCTCGACATCCACGCCCGCCGTCCGTTGCGGGCGCACGTCGTCTACGGGGTCGCCAAGGCCGGCCTCGAAATGCTCACCCGCTCCCTCGCCCGCGAGCTCGCCCCCCGGATCCGCGTGAACGGCGTGGCCCCCGGCGCGATTCTCTGGCAGGAGGGTTTCGACGACGAGACCGTCAAACGCCAGGTGCTCCGCCAGATTCCCCTCGGACGCCTCGGGACCCCCGGGGACGTCGCCTCCGCCGTCGCCTTCCTCGTCTGCGATGCCCCCTACGTGACCGGCCACGTTCTCACGGTCGACGGCGGCCGCAGCACCGGTTGGTGAGGGAGGCGCCCCCGCCGGGACTCAGTTCCCGCGGCGGCGCTCGAGGACGACGCCGACGGTCCGGGCGTGGCGCACCGCCCCCGGCTTTTCGAGGGCGACCCGCACGGCGCGCACCGCCGGATCCTCGAGGACGAGGCGGGCAACCTCCTCGGCCACCCGCTCGATAAGCCGGTAGTGTTCGCCCTCGATCCGCGTGCGAATCCGTTCACAGAGCGCGCGGTAGTCGACCGTGTCTCCGAGAGCATCGCTCGCGGCCGAGGGGGCGAGATCGACCTCGAATTCGAGATCCAGGACGAGGGTCTGGCGAATCGGGCGCTCGTAGTCGTGCACCCCGATCACGGTGCGCACGACGAGCCCGCGGACGAAGATGCGGTCAGGCGACACGGAGATCCCCGTCGGAGGGTGCGGAGAGCTCGGCGAGCGACCAGCGTGCTCGCGCCCAGGGGTGCGGGGCCGCGAGGGGAGGGAGGGCGTCGCCCCGGCGAAAATAGGCGAGGGCCGCGATCATCGCGGCGTTGTCGGTCGAGAGCGCGGGGGGGGGAACGAGGAAACGGAGCCCGTCCGCCGCCGCCGCCCGCTCGAGGGCCGCGCGCAGACGCCGGTTCGCGCTCACGCCGCCCACGAGGGCGACGCGTCCGAGACGAAGGCTCCGCCAGGCGCGTCGGGTCTTCGCGACGAGGACGTCGACCACCGCCTCCTCGAACCCGAGGGCGAGGTCGGCACGTTCCTGCTCGTCCGGTTCCGGGCGAGTCTCGAGCCAGCGGCGCACCGCGGTCTTGAGCCCGCTGAAGCTCAGGGCGTAGCCCGGTGCCCGGAGGAGCGGACGGGGGAGAACCACCGCGCCCGGCCGCCCCGACTCGGCGAGACGGGAGACGGCCGGCCCCCCGGGGTAACCGAGCCCGAGGATCTGGGCCACCTTGTCGAACGCCTCCCCGGCCGCGTCGTCACGGGTCGCCCCGAGAATCTCGTAACAGCCGAGGTCGCGGACGTGGACGAGAAGACTGTGCCCCCCCGAGACGACGAGGGCAAGGAAGGGAACGTGGGCCGGAAGACCCCCGGGTGCGTCGAGGAAGGCCGAGACGAGATGCCCCTCGATATGATGGACGCCGAGGAGCGGCTTCCCCCAGCCGTAGGCAAGGCCGTGGGCGAGCGAGGCGGCGGTGAGGAGCGCTCCGACCAGGCCCGGCCCGCGGGTGTAGGCGACGAGCCCGAGCGAGGCGGGGTCGGTCCCTGTTTCGGCGAGAAGGGCGTCGACGAGCGAGAGGAGCGTTCGCGCGTGGTCGCGCGAGGCGATCTCCGGCACCACGCCCCCGTGAGGAGCGTGGAGGGCCGCCTGCGAGCGGCGCCGCTCGCCGACGGGGCCGTCCCCGCCGTGGAGGGCCACGGCCGTGTCGTCGCAGGACGATTCGATCGCGAGGGCTAGCATCGGTCTCCGGCCGCAAACGCTGACGAACGGCCGCCCCCGGCGGACGAACGGCGGCCCGGCGGCGACCGAATCGCCAGCAACTGCTATAGAATACACTCCGTAGAAGTGCCTATCCCCACGAAGGAGGGATCCATACCATGCGCTCCACCACTCGCTCCACCGGCGGTTTCACACTCATCGAACTCGTCATGGTCATCGTCATTCTCGGCATCCTCGCTGCGATCGCGATCCCGAAGTTCATCAACCTCAGCACCCAGGCCAACGCCGCCGCTCTCCAGGGCATCGTGGGCGCGGTCGAATCCGCGAGCGCCATCAACTACGCCGCCGCCGAGGCCGGGAACCCAACCGCAACGTCGACGGCCGGGGCCACATGCTCGACACTCCTCACGGGAACCGCGGGCATCCTCCAGCAGCCCATCAACACGGCGCAGTACAGCGTGAGCGGGACGGTCTCCAGCACCCCTGGGACGAACAGCCCATGCTCCATCACGCAGACCGCAACCGGGGCCC
>JAKAQQ010000064.1 GCA_021819635.1 Pseudomonadota bacterium | reverse complement strand
GTTCGCCCGCCGGTTCTCCTCACTGAAGCGGGGGAGGCTCCTGCGAAAATCGTTCTGGTCGAACCGGGTCGCGGCGTCGATCGCGCCCGTGAGGAACCCCCGACCCAGGGGGCTGAAGGGGACGAACCCAATCCCGAGTTCCTCGAGCACGGGAAGCACGCTCTCCTCGGGCTCGCGCCACCAAAGCGAGTACTCGCTTTGGAGCGCCGCGACGGGCTGGACCGCGTGCGCCCGACGGAGGGTCTCGGCCCCCGCCTCGGAGAGGCCGAAGAACCGGACCTTCCCCTCGGCGATGAGCGCGCGTACCGTCCCGGCAACCTCCTCGATCGGGACCTTCGGGTCCACACGGTGCTGGTACAGGAGATCAATGCGGTCGGTCCGAAGACGTCGCAACGAAGCCTCGGTCGCGAGGCGAACGCGCTCGGGACGGCTGTCGAGTCCTTGGTCCGGCACACCCCCGGAAAAACCGAACTTGGTCGCGATCACGATCCGGTCGCGGAACGGAGCGACCGCCTCGCCGAGGAGTTCCTCGTTCGTGAACGGACCGTAAGCCTCGGCGGTATCAAAAAAGGTCACGCCCCGCTCGAAGGCCGCACGGAGGAGACGCACCCCCTCCGTCTTCTCCACGGGACGACCGTAAGCGTACGTAAGACCCATGCAGCCAAGACCCAGGGCCGAAACCTCGGGGCCGCTTGTGCCTAACCGACGAACGTGCATGCGTTTGCCCTCCACGGTTCAGCAAAAACACCGGCGCTCACACCGCGCGGTGAACGCTCTTCTGCCCCCGGGCGCGCGGACCGGCCGGGATCGCTGTCTCGGCGGGCGGGACGGGGGACGGACCCGCCCGCCGAGACAGCGATCGACCCAGCGTTCGATCGCCCGGTAGAAGAGCTCAAGCTGGACCGGATCCTGGGGCATGTGGGCGGCCCCGGGGATGGCGAGGAAGCGCACCGGGACCCCGCGCGCGGCGAGGGCGTGGTAGAGCGCGAAGGATTCGGCGATCGGCACCGTCACGTCCGCCGTCCCCGAGAGGATGAGGGTCGGCGTCGTGATCCGCCCGGCGTCGGTGATCGGCGAGCCCGTCACGTAGAGCCGCCGGCTCCGGGGGTTCCACGGGCTCCCGCCGAGCGAATCGCGGGTCCAGGCCATGTTGCCCGACCCCGAAAGCTCGTACTCCTCGGTCCAGTCCGTCACCCCGTCGGCGACGACCGCGCACCGCCAGAAATGCTGGTGGCCGATGAGCCAGGCGGTCAGGTAACCCCCGTAAGAGTGCCCCACGGCGGCGATGCGCCGGGGGTCGACGAGCCCCCGTTTCTCGAGAAGACGGATCCCGGCGAGGATGTCGCTGTCGGGGCCCGCTCCCGGGTCGCGGTAGATCGCGTGGAGGTGGGCGTTGCCAAGGTTGTCGCTCCCGCGGTAGTTGGGCTCGAAGACGACATCGCCGTGCGCGGCGAAGAGATCGCGAAGCGGGCCGATCTCCCCCGCGTCGAAGTCTTCGGTTGAGGCGGCCTCGGGTCCCCCGTGGCTGAACACGACGAGGGGGTAGCGGTGCCCCGGGCGGTAGTCGAGGGGGTAGGTGAGAATCCCGTCGTTCCGCATCCCGTCGGGGGCGCGCCAGCGGAGAGCGACGCTCCGCGGCCAGGCGTAGCGGCGGAGATCGCGGTTGAAGCGGGTCAGCCGGCGCGGGCGCGCTCCGGGGCGGGCGAGGACGTAGAGTTCCGGCGGGCGGGCCGCCCCGTCGGCCACGTAGGCCACGGCCCCCCGCGCGGAGACCGAGAGGTCCAGCGGGTGGAGCCCGCCGGTCGGGATCGGCCGCCCGCGCCCGCGGAGCGGCTGGAGGTAGAGACGGCTCCGCACGCCGTCGTCGGCGAGGCCCACGACGGCCTTGCCCCCGGGCATCCAGGCGTAGGTGGTCGCAACGTTACGGTCGAGGTCCGCGCTCACGTCGCGGGAGCGCCCTCCGCGGAGGGAGGTGACGAAGACGTCCATGTCGCTCACCGGCCCCGGGCCGTGGGGGGTGAGATAGGCCACGAGGTCGCCGCGAGGGGCGAAGAAGGGGTCGTACTCGTACGTGGCGTGACGGGTGAGGACCCGCGGCACCCCACCGGAGGCCGGCACGGCGACGATCGTGGTCGCGTCGGTGTCGCTGTCGTCGGCGTCCTTCTGGCGGGTGTAGACGATCCAGCGACCGTCGGGCGACCAGGAGGGCGCGGAGACTGAGCCGTTGAAGGGCGGCGCGCCCTCGAGGACGCTCGTCGGGCCGTGCGTGATCCGCGACACCGCAAACGAGGGAAGGCGGAGGACCCAGATCTCGGAGGGTTCGGGAGGCGCGGTGATGAGATCGTCGTCGTCGTGCACCGCGAAGAGGTCGTGTCCGGACCAGCGGTCGCGGGCGGAGAACCGGGGAGGATCGGGCGCGACGTAGGCGAGGCGGTGCCCGCCGGGGCTCCAGGCGTACTGCTCGACGCCCTCGGGGGCGCGGCTGAGACGGCGGGGGGTCCCCCCACGGGCCCCGACGGCGTAAATCTCGGGTTTCGCTCCGTGGACCGAGGCCAGGAAGGAGACCGTCCGGCCGCCCGGCGCCCAGCGCGGCGCGGCGAGTCCCTTCAGCCCCCGGACGAGCGCCCGCGGGCGGCCGCCCGCCGTGGGCACCACCCAGAGCGTCCGGTCGTCGCGGTTGTGAAGATCGTCCGTCCGCACCGTGACGAAGAGGATCCTCCGCCCCCCGGGCGAAAAGACCGGAGAAACGATGCGCACGAGACGGCGGAAAGTGCGCAGGTCCGCCACGGGACGGCGGGCCGGGGGACGGGCGACGGCGGGGACGACGAGGACCAGCGCCAAGGAGACGGGAACGAGGGCGTTCATGGATAGAGACCCGGAGGGCGCCCGGGGCGGGGCGAAAAACGAGGGCCCGAACCCGATTATAGGCACGCCCCCTCCCCCCCCCGGACGGGGGAGCCCGGGGCGCTAGAATCTACGACCGTCCCCCTTCCGAGGTCCCTCCCGTGTCCCAGTCCCGACCCTTCTACTACGAACTCACCGTCCCGCTCTTCACCCACGGGCTCGGCGCGCTCTCGGGCGTTCTCGCGAAAGGCACCGCCCACGCCGCCGACCGCGGCGTCGATCCCCGGGTCTTTCTTGAGGGGCGGCTCGCCCCCGACATGTTCCCGCTCGTCCGCCAGGTCCAGATCGCGACCGACCAGGCGAAGGGGGGCGCGGCCCGCCTCGCCGGACTCGAACCCCCGCGTTTCGAGGACACCGAAGCCTCTTTCCCCGAACTCGAGGACCGCATCCGGCGCACGGTCGCCTTCCTCGAGGAACTCGACCCCGGGGCCTTCGCGGCCGCGGAGGCGCGGACGATCCGTCTCCCCCAGCGGGACCGGACGGTCGAACTCCCGGCGCTCCCCTACCTCCAGGGGTACGTGCTGCCGAACTTCTTTTTCCACACGACAACGGCCTACGCCATCCTCCGCCACCTCGGCGTCGGGATCGGCAAGATGGATTTCCTCGGCCTCGACCGCACGGAAAGCCTCGCCCGGGGGCTTCCCCGCCCGCGGAGCTGAGTCCCCTCAGGCCGGAAGGCGGGGGTCGGGGGCATCGAAGTCGGGCGGGATCTCGATCCACGCCCGACGCGAGGCCCGCCACGTTCCGAAGCCCACGCTCGCCCCGAGGACCGCAAGGACCGAAAGACCCGCGGCCACGCCCAGAAGACCCACGAGGCCGAGCGCGAGCGGGAGGGCAAAAAAGCTGACCGTGCTCAGGATCAGCCCGAAGAGCACGCGCGGGATCGGCCGCGCGGGCACGTGGAGCGTGACCGCGAGGAGGAAGAGCGCCAGGGAGGGCACCACCACGGCGGCGGTCGCGAGCACGACGGGAAGACGCGCGGGCGCGAGGACGAGGCTCACCACGCCCGTGAGCGTGAGCGTGAGAAGGATCACCCCCGGGAGGAGCCCCAAGTGGGCGTCGGCGACGACCGCCTTGAACCCCGCGGTGTCCTCGACCCCGAGGGTGAGGTAAAGCTCGGCGAGATGGCGCTTCATCCTCTCGCGGGCGAAGGGAACAAGGCTGAGCGCCCCGCATCCGGCCAGGACCACGTAGCCGTAGAGGAAGAAACCGAAGCCCTTCACGGGGGAAGACCGGTCCAGAACGGGAATCAGGTAGACGAAGAAGAGGAGAAAGAAGGCGAGGCGCACGAGCCACCCGCGCGGGTTCTCGCTCGGCATGAGGAGGAGGCGGACCACCCGCACCCGGCGACGCGGGGTGACCCCCGCACGGATCTCCTCAAGACGGCGTTCAAGGCGGCGCGTGTTGGGCGCCGTGATCCAGCCATCGAGACGTTGCATGAATCGGGAAGGGCGCGCCCCGCGGGCGTCGGCGAGGCGGGCGCCGGAGGGCCGCCCCCCCATCATCCCCGCCGCCGAGAGGGGCGCGGAGACCTCGGGAGGATCGGACGGGGCGAAGAGGCGACGGGCGAGGAGGCGGAGAAGCACCGCGGAGAGCACCAAGGCTCCGAGCCCCGTCGCGGGCGAGAGCGCGAGCGCCAGGAGGAGGGCCCGCCCGGAGGGCGGGAGGAATCCGTACGCCACGAATCCCAACACGATCAGGAACCCCCCGCGCGGGAGCGGCCAGGCGGTGACGAGAAGGCCCCAGACAAGGAGCAGAAAGCCTAGCCCGGCGAAGGAGAGGACGGCGGCGGGGGGGAAGAAGAGCGCGGCAAGCACCGCCGGAACCCCCCAAAGAACGATCCCCCAGAAGGCGCCCGCCGCGGCGAGCGACTTCCCGAAGCCAGGAAGAAGTCGGCTTTCGGGCCGGGCGAGAAGGCGGAGCGCCGGGCCGAAAACCATCATCATGAAAAACGCGGGGATCCCCGCCGTGAAGAGAAAAACGGCGACGAGGCGACGAAGGGCCGCGGCGGAGGCGGGCGAGGAGCCGGCGTGGACGGCCAGGACGACGAGGAAAGCGTCGGCCCCGAGCGCGAGGGCGACGAGAAGCGGTCCCGCCAAGGGGGCTTGGCCGAGGGGCAGGAACGCAAGGCGGCGAGGCGCGCGGGTCCGCACGGGAAAACGCTCAGGCCAGGGCGACGAAGAGGTCTTCGAGATCGATCGGCCGCGTCTCGACGCTCGCGCCCTCCTCACGGGCGAAGGCGGCGAGCGCCTCCTCACTCCCGGCCGACGCGGTCTCGTAAACGGCGTGGATCTCGCCGCCCGCCGCAAGGCGCACGGCGAGCATCCCCGCGAGCGCGGGGGGGGCGGCAAAGCCCCCCGAGCGACGGACCGTCCCCAACGCGAGCCGCCCGGCGTGACCGCCCGGCCCCAGGGTGAACGCGATCCGCCCGTCGCGCAGGAGCGCGAGCCCGGCCTCGAGCCGCTCGAGGTCGCGGACGATGTGGGTGGAGAGGACAACCGTCTTGCCCGGGCGGCGCACGAGGGGGACCAGCGTGGCGAGGAACTCGCGGCGCGCGACGGGGTCGAGACTCGCCACGGGTTCGTCGAGGATGAGGAGGTCCGGATCGGGCGCGAGCGCCCGGACGATGGCCAGCATCTGCCGCTGTCCCTGGGAGAGGGTGGTGATCTTGTCGCGCAGGGGGAGACGCCATTCCTCGAGGAGGCGGCGGGCGAGCTCCGCGTCCCAGCGGGCGTAGAAGGCCCGGGTGAAATCGAGGTAGTCCTTCACCTTCATCCAGGGGAAGAGGTCGAAGGTCTGGGGCACGTAGCCGATGCGGTGGAGGGTCTCCCCCCCGAGGCGGCCGACGTCCGTCCCGAAGACGCGGACCGTCCCCCCGTCGGTGGGCGAGAGCCCGAGGAGACAGCGGAGAAGCGTG
>JAKAQQ010000063.1 GCA_021819635.1 Pseudomonadota bacterium | reverse complement strand
CTCCTCGTCCCCCGGGTTCTGTTCGAGATAGGAGCGCAGACTCCCGACGGCCTGGTCTTGAAGCCCGTAGGCCAGCGAGAAATCGACCTCGGCCAAGAGGGCGACGCGCGGGCTCGTCGCGGAAGAAGACGCGCTCGGCTCCCCCCCGCCCGCACGCACGGGCTCCGGACGATCCTCGGAGGGAAGGGGTTCCGGCCCGGGGGCTTCCGCCGGATGCTCCGGGGGCGACACTCTCGGCGGGGCCGAAGAAAACCCGAAGTCGTCGCCTTTCCGGGCGCGGGACCGCCCCTCCTTCTTCACATTCTTCGCGCCGCGAGCGGCACGGCGTCGCAGAAGAAGGGTGACGACAAGCAGGACGAGGAAAAGGGCGATGAGGACAGGCACCCACGGGAACGAAGGCGCGGGGTGCGGGCGGGCGACGGGGGGCGGCGCGGCGGGCTTGACCGCCGGGACCGGTTTGCGGGCCAAGGCGGTGGCCTCGGCGTTCGGGACCACGAGGCGGTGGCGCAGGGCGGCGATGGTCTTGCGGGCACGGGCGAGGGCCGCCTCGCTCCGCGCGAGTCGACCGCGGACCGCCTTGAGGCGACGGCGCAGGCGGGCCACCGTCGCGGGGACCGCCGTGCGGGGGCCCACCACGGTCGGGGTGAGAAGTTCCAGCGGGCGGCCGGAGGCCGCGGGGCGGGCGCGCGCCCACAAACGGTCCTCGCGCAGCACGAAGTTGACCGCTTCGCGCCGCCCGACGGCGGCGATCGTCCGGGCCGAGGGCACCCGCAGGACGTAACCGGCGCGCAGGAGATTGATGTTGCCGACGAAGGCGTGGGGATTGCTCCGGTAGAGGGCCTCCATCATGCGGTCGGTCGCGACCCCCTCGGGCCGCAGCCGGCGGGCGATGCTCCAGAGGCTCTGACCGGGACGCACAGGCCCGTAGACGTGCCGAAGCACGGGGAGGGGCGCGGGGACCGACGGACGTGCGGGGGTCGTCGGGGGGGACGTCGCCGGGGTCGGCGGGGGAGGCGCGGACGTAGTCGTCACCGGCTCCGGGCTCGTGACCGCGGGCGAGGACGCGCGCGCAAGCGTGACCGGCGGCCGGAGAAGCACCGTGTAGCTCCGCAGCAGCACGCCGCTCGGCCAGCGCACGTGGAGCACGAAGCTCAGGAACGGTACCCTGAGCGGGCGCAGGCTCCGGACGACGATGACCCCCCGGTGGCGGTGGTGCGGCACGGGCAGGACACGGAATTCGAGACCGTAGAGCACGGAACTCTTGACGAGGCCCAGGGCGGCGAAACGGTGCCGGGACGCAAGGCGGACGCGCAGGCCGCGGAGATCCGACGGGCGCGCACCGAGCACCGGGATGGTGGCGGTGAAATACTCGCCGATGCGGCTGCGGGTACGGATGGATCCCAGGCCCAGGGCGTGGGCGACGGGCAAGACACCGAGCGTGAGGGTCAACACCGCGGGAGCGAAGAGGGCGTGTCGGATTTTCGGTCTTTTCATCGTGGTGGCCTCCCGGGCCTTCGAATCCGGGGACCCCTGCCGTTGATCCCCTTGGGGAACTATAGCCTATCCCGGCGGAGGCTTCGCGTCCTCCGGCCGACCGAGGAGGCGCTCGGCGATCTCGACGGCGTTGGTCGCCGCGCCCCGGCGAAGGTTGTCGGCGACGATCCAGAAGGCAAGGAGACAGGGGTCTTCCGAGTCGACACGCAGGCGGCCGACGCCGATCTCGTCGCGACCCGCGGCGTCCGCCCGGGGGCTCGGGGCCCGACCGGGGGCGGGGTCGGCGTAGACACGAAGGACGGGGCGGGCGGCGAGCGCCGCCTGCACGTCGGCGCGGACGGCCGGGCGTTTCAGGCGGACGAAGACCGCCTCCCCGTGACCCACCGCAACCGGGACGCGCACCGCCGTCGCCCGCACCGGGAGCCGGGGGCGATCGAGAATGCGGCGGGTCTCGCGGGCAATCTTGCGCTCCTCGCGGCTCCATCCCTCCCCGTCGAGGGGACCGATCTCGGCGACCACGTCGTGGAGAAGCGGGCGGGCCACACCGCGGATCGGGGGCGGGGGATCGTCGGGGGGGGACGAGGCCGCCCGCCGGAAATCCTCGAGGGCCTCGCGCCCGGCGCCGGACACGGACTGATAGGTCGCAACGGCGACGTCGCCGAGCCCCCACCCCTCCTCGAGCGGAGCCAAGACGTGGACGAGCTGGATCGTCGAGCAGTTGGGGTTGGCGACGATCCCTCCGCCGCCCCCGGGGGGAAGACGGGCGTCGTTGACCCCGGGGACAAGGAGAGGAACGTCGGGGTCGAGACGGTGGAGACTGCTGTTGTCGACCACCCAGGCCCCGGCCGCGAGCGCGCGCGGGATGTGGCGTTGCGCCCCCTCCTCATCCAGGCAGAAGAAGGCCAGCTCGACGTCGGCAAAATCGTAGTCGTCGAGAAAACGGGTGCGGATGTCGAGACCGGGAGGGACCGACGGAGGCTCGCGTCGGTGGAGGACGAGATCCAGAGGGCGGCGGCCGAGCGCGCGGGCGGCCAGAACGGCCAGCACCGTGGAGCCGACCAGCCCCGTCGCCCCCACGACGGCGAGACGGCGGGCGCTCACGGCGGCGCGAACGGCCCGAGGGGCGGGGCGATCCCCGCGCACTGGGCGCGCTGGCGGAGGAACGCGTCGGCGAGGACGAGGGCCAGCATCGCCTCGGCGACGGGCACCCCGCGCACCCCGACGCAGGGGTCGTGACGGCCGCACACGGCGACCGTCGTCGCCGCGCCCCGGACGTCGAGGGTCGCGATCTCCTGCGGGATGCTCGAGGTCGGCTTGAAGGCCAGATGCGCCACGATGTCCTGGCCGCTCGAAATCCCGCCGAGAATCCCGCCCGCGTGGTTGCTGGCGAAGCCCGCGGGCGTCAGCGGGTCGCGGTGCTCGCTCCCCCGCTGGCGGACGACGGCCGCCCCGTCCCCGATCTCGACGGCCTTGACCGCCCCGATGCTCATGAGGGCGTGGGCGACCAGGGCGTCGAGTTTGTCGAACACCGGGTCGCCCCAACCCGCCGGCACGCCGCGGGCGCAGACGCCGACCCTCGCCCCCACCGAATCCCGCGCCCGGCGCACCTCCTCGAGGTGGGCGTCGAGAAGGGGGCAGGCCGCCTCGTCGGGGACGAAGAACGCGTTCTCCGGTGTCCGCTCGGGCGGAGGTCCCTCGTGCCGCCACGGGCCGAGCTCGGCGAGCCAGCCCGCGATGCGCACCCCCGCAAGCGTCTCGAGAAGGCGGCGGGCGATCGCCCCGGCGGCGACGCGCATCACCGTCTCCCGGGCGCTCGCCCGGCCGCCGCCCCGCGGGTCGCGGCGTCCGTACTTCATGAAGGTGGTGTAATCGGCGTGGCCGGGGCGGAAGACCTCGGCGAGGGCGCGGTAGTCGGAAGACCGCGGGTCTTCGTTGGCCACGAGGAGCCCGATGGCCGTCCCGGTCGTCCGGCCTTCGTAGACCCCCGAGACGATGCGGACGCGGTCGGCCTCGCGCCGCTGCGAAACGTGGCGACCGGTTCCGGGGCGACGGCGGTCGAGATCGATCTGGAGGTCCGCCTCCGCGAGCGGGAGGCCCGGGGGGCATCCTTCCACGATCGCCCCGAGCGCCGGACCGTGGCTCTCCCCGAAGGTGGTCACGCGGAAGGCCTGACCGAACCCGTCACCGGGCACCGGCGTTCTCCCGCGCCAGATTGAGGAGCGCCCCGGAGGTGGCAAGCAGCACGTCGCGGCGCCCGCCGTCGAGATCGGGCCAGACGAACCCTTCGCCCAGAAGCGTCGCGTAGAGCGCCGGGGCGCTGTCGCCGCACTCGACGGCGAGAAGGCCGTGGTCCGGATCGAGGCGCGCGCCGGCGCCCGCGAGGAGCGGACGGAGAACCGCGAGCCCGTCGTCCCCCGCCCAGAACGCGAGGGCGGGCTCGTGACCGTACTCCGCGGGGAGCGTCCCCCGACGTCCCTCGGGCACGTAGGGAGGGTTGGACACGATGAGATCGAAGGGGGCGGTCCCGGCCGCAAGAGCGTGGTAAAGATCGCCCTCCCGGAGCTCGACGCGCGCCTCGAGGCCGTAACGACGGACGTTGACCTCCGCCACTTCCAGCGCCTCGCGCGAGAGATCGGTGGCCACCACCGTGGCGTCGGGAAAGGCCAGCGCGCAGGCGACGGCGAGGGCGCCGCTCCCCGTCCCGAGGTCGAGGATGCGGCGCACCACGAGCGGTTCGATCCACGGCTCGAAACGGGCGGCGACGAGTTCGGCAAGCGGCGAGCGGGGCACCAGCACACGCTCGTCGACGTAAAGCCGGAGCCCGGCGAAATAGGCTTCGTGGGTGAGGTAGGGGACCGGACGACGGGTCTCGACGCGCGCCCGCACGAGCTCGGCAAGACGCCGGCGTTCCGCGGGGAGAAGACGCGAGGCGTGGTAGGGCGCCGGCAGCTCCGGACCGAGCCCGAGCGCCGAGACGACGAGCGCGTAGGCCTCGTCGAGCGGATCCTCGGTGCCGTGGCCGTAGCCGAGGTCGGCGTGCGCGAAACGGGTGGCGGCGTAGCGCACCCAGTCGCCCACGGTCACAAGCGTGTCGAGCGGGTCGTCCATGGCGCGCATCATAGCGCTTGGGGAGACCGGCTCTCCCGGCGGGCGCGGCTACAATGCGCCGGTGTCCCCGCCGTCGCCCCCCCTCCCCCGTCACCGGGCCCGACGGATCCTCGCCCGTCTGTGGCCGTCGCGGGCGGGCTCCCGCCTCCTCGGCGCGATCCTGTCCTGGCCGTTCGCGCCCTGGCAACGGTTCCTCGTCCGCCGCTACGTCCGTCTCGTCGCGCCCGAACTCACGGACTCCGATCCCCCCGACCCCCGTCTCTACCCCGATCTCGACGCGCTTTTCACGCGCCCCTTGCGCGCGGGCGCCCGCCTCTGGCCCGGGCCGGGCAGGCTGGGCGCCCCCGTCGACGGGATCCTCCTCGGCCACACGCCCCTGGCGGGCCCGGGGACGGTGCTCGAGGTCAAAGGCGTGCGCACCGGGGTCGCGGCGCTCCTCGGGCCGGTGTGGCCCGACCTCGCTCTTCCCCCGGGGGGGCACGTCTTCCATTTCTACCTTTCCCCACGCCACCACCACCGTGTGTACCTGCCGACGGCGGGCCGCCTCGTCTACCGCCGTCACCTGCCCGGCCGTCTCCTCGGGGTCGCCCCTTCCTGGCTCGTCGCCGTCCCCGACCTCAACGCCCGCAACGAACGCGACGTGCTCGCCTTCGAGACCGCCTCGGGGATCCTCGTCCTGGTCCTCGTCGCCGCCTTCGGAGTGGACGACGTGGAGACGGCCTTCGACGCACCGGGCGCGCGGCGCGGGCGCCGGGCCCTCGGCCCGCTCGACCCCGCGGCCACCCTCGCGGCCGGGGCGGAAATCGGCTGCTTCCATTTCGGATCGACCGTCTTCGTGATCACGCCTCCGGGCTGCCCGCGTCCGCTCCTGCCCACCGCGCCCCGTCCCGTCCGTGCCGGCGAGCCCTTCGCCGCCTGTCTCCCGGGGGCGTCAGGCGCCGAGCGCGGGGAAGAGGCCGACGGTCGTCCGCGGACGTAGCAGCGGCTCGAGGGCGGCGAGCCAGACGGCGGCGGCGGCCTCGAGTCCCCTCCGGTCGGCGTCGGTGAAGCGCCCGGGACGCGGGGCGTCGAGATCGAGCACCCCGAGGAGAACGTCCGCCCGAACGAGGGGCAGAACGATCTCGCTGCGGGCGCCGGGGTCGCAGACAATGTGGCCCGGGTATTGGTCGACGTCCGGGACGAGGATCGTCCGCCGCCCGAGGGCCGCGTCGCCGCAGACCCCGCGTCCGAAGGGAATGCGGGTGCAGGCCGG
>JAKAQQ010000062.1 GCA_021819635.1 Pseudomonadota bacterium | reverse complement strand
CCCGAGGAGACGGACGAGGTCGATCGTCTCCTCCCCGCGGCGCGGGCGGACGAGGAGATGACCCTCGCGGGAGACGTCGAAAAATCCCTCTCCCCAGATCCCGAGACCGTAGGGAAGAGCGGAAGCGTCAGGGTCCACGGGCGTCCCCGAACGAGAGGGCGCTCTCCCCGTGCGGGCGACGCGCGAAGAAGGCGGCGGAGGGGAGCATGGGCGCATCATAGCCGAGGCCCGACGGGCGGGGGCACGCGCCCCTACAATGCCGGGGACCGAGCGCCCGGAGTCCGCGATGACCGCCTCCCCTGCCCTTCCCTGGTTCGTCGAGATCGCCCCCGAGCGGCGCTGCTCGATTGGCCTCGAGATCCGCCGCACGCTCCATCGCGAGCGTTCGCCCTACCAGGAAATCGTCGTCCACGAGACCAGCGACCACGGGCGCCTCCTCGCGCTCGACGGCTGCATCATGCTCACCGAGAGCGACGAGTTCGTCTACCACGAGATGCTCGCACACCCGGCACTCCTGAGCCACCCCGCCCCCGCGCGGGTGGTGATCGTGGGCGGCGGGGACGGGGGCACGCTCCGCGAGGTCGCGCGGCACGCCGCGGTCGGCGCGATCGTCCAGGTCGAGATCGACGAGCGGGTGACGGCGGTCGCCCGCGCCCATTTCCCGGCTCTCGTGACCGCCCTCGACGATCCGCGGGCGCGGCTCGTCTTCGCCGACGCGGTGGCCTGGATGCGTGCCGCCCCGGCGGCGTCGGCCGACGTCGTCCTCGTCGACAGCACGGATCCCGTGGGGCCCGCGGCGGGCCTCTTCGCGGTCGAGTTTCTCGCCGACTGCCGGCGCGTCCTCGCCCCGGGCGGGATCCTGGCGCTCCAGAGCGAGTCGCCGATCCTTTACCCCGAGCTCGTGCGCCTCGTTCACGCCCGTCTCGTGGAGGCGGGTTTCGCGGGCCGCGCGCTCCTTCCGTTCAGCCAGCCGACGTACCCCTCGGGCACCTGGTCGGTGAGCCTCGCCACGGTCGAGGGGACGCCCGTGCGGCGGCGTCACGATCCCTCTCTCTCCACCCGCTACTACACGCCGGAGCACCACGACGCGCTCCTCACGGGGCTCCCGCGCTGCTACCGCGCGCTCGTCACGGGTCCGGAGGCCTGAGGCGCGGGACGGGACGCCGCCCGGAATCCGGGCCGGGGGGGGTGCCGCGGGACGGGCGGAGCCTCGCCCCGGGCCGTTCAGCCCTTCGGCGCCCGTCCCTCGGAAAGGCGGACGACGCCGCGCACGACACGGTAGATGTACCAGATCCAGAGGACGGCCAGAATCAGCCAACCGATCACGACGAGCGTAAGCAGCCCCCCCACGATCCCCACGACGAGCGTGACCCAGAAGGTGTCGATGATCCAGGCGTAGTGGGCACGCAGCACCGCCCCGCTCTCGCTCCGCTTGAGGTAAGCGATGATCACCCCAATGAGGGACACGAAGAAGGGGCAGAGGAGACCGAACCCGAGACAGGCGTAAGCGATGTACACGGGCGTCCTGTCCTCGACGGCCGAGAACGGACGGGCGGGGACGACGGTCTCCCCGGAAAGCACGGACTCAGCCACCGCCGGTCTTCCCGGTGCTGGCGCAGAAGCGCTGCATGAGGAGCTTCGCACGTTCCTTGTAGGTCACGAGATTCTGGCCGCTCAGGTAGCGGGCCTTGCCGTTGGGCTCGTAAAGACGCAACCGCCGGACGGGGCGTAGCTTCTCGTAGCGCGCGCGCGTGGCGCGGCAGAGGCCCGCCGCCTGGGCGGGGGTGAGCCCCGCGACTTTCTTGGCGGGAGGCGGCGCCGGACGGTGCGCGGCCGGCCGCTCCGGCTTGACCGGCGGACGGCGGCCGACGGAGAACGTGCTCGTGCCCAAGGCGGGGCTGACGCGCCGGGCGTGCGGGCCCTTCGGGACGTCCGCGTAGTGCACCGTGCCGTGCGGGCCCACCCACGAGTAGATCGGCTGCGCGAAAGCGGCCGCGGAGAGCCCAAAGAGCGCGAAGGCCACCCCCGCCAGACGGTCAGAGCGCCGTTTCACCGCTCTCTCCGGTGCGGATACGGACCGCCTGCTCGAGAGGCGTGACGAAGATCTTGCCGTCGCCCACGGCGCCGGTGCGGGCGGCCGCGACGATGCTCGTGACGACCGTCTCGAGTTCCTCGTCGCGGACGGCGACCTCGAGGCGGATCTTGGGAAGGAAATCGACCACATACTCGACCCCCCGGTAGAGTTCCGTATGTCCCTTCTGGCGACCGAAGCCCTTGACCTCGGAGACCGTGAGACCGTGCACACCGACCTCCTCGAGGGCTTCGCGCACGGCGTCCAGCTTGAACGGCTTGATCACGGCGGTCACGAGTTTCACGACACCGGGCCGAGCCAGGGGACGACGATTTGCAGTCTAGCACCGTTGCCGCCGGGGGCGGGGAGCGGCGGTTCCAAGGACCTCGAGCAAAAGGCGCCGCGCGCTGCTGCCCTGACGTTGAAAGCCTCCGGGATGAACGACTCGGCGAGGCCTTGAAGCCAAGCGACGTGCGCGGTCGGGTGCCCGGTTTCCAGGCGGTCTCATCCCGCGCTTCCTGGGCAAAACCGCTTGGGTCACTCCCCTTGAGAGACCTGCAGCAAGAACCCGTTGCTGTTCCCGTTGATGCCACGGGGCCAGGGTCTGTGCGGGCCGGCCGAGGAGACCTTCACCCCGGTCGCTTCGGTCAGCCGTTGGGGATCGGCTCTTTCCCGGCCCTGATCGTCGGCCCGACGGGCGCTGGGGCCTCGATACGGCGGAGGACATGGCGGAAGCCTTGGCGTGCCGATTCGTCACGGGCATCCCCATCCGGGATAGCCACGCAGGCATGCAGCCAATAAGTATTTCTGGTTATGCTCCAATATAACCTTGATCATCTTTGGCGCGTCATGCATACAACCAAACTCCGCAAGGTCGGCGGCTCAGTCATGTTGACGGTCCCACCCGTGTTTCTTGAACAACTGCACCTGCAGGCCGGTGCGACGGTCGGCTTGGCCGTCGATCATGGCTTCCTGATGGTCAATCCCAGCCCACGGCCGCACTACACACTCGCCGAATTGCTGGCCGCGTCCGACTATTCGCAGCCGCAACCAGCCGAGGAACGCACATGGGTCGATGCGCCCGCCGTGGGCGGCGAGTTGCCATGCGGCGCGGCGACATTTACCTGGTGTCACTCGACCCGACCGCGGGGCACGAGCAAAGCGGTGGCCACCCCGTCCTGATTGTGACGCCCGCCGCGTTCAGTGAAGCCACCAAGTTGCCGGTGATTCTGCCGATCACCAACGGCGGCGAGTTCGCCCGCCGCCTTGGCTTCGCGGTGCCCGTGACCGGCATCAAGACCACCGGCGTCGTGCGTTGCGATCAGCCGCGCGTGATGGACCTGGTGGCCCGACATGCCCGCAAGGTGGACACTCTTCCGGCACCCATCATGGACGAGGTGCTGGCGAAGGTCGCCACGCTCTTCGAGTGAGCCATGAGTTTCACCGACTGGCAGCGGAGAACGGCCAGCGACGGGCAACAGCATTCCGCTCTGGCGATTGTTCGGAAGACCATCCGCCGTGGTCCTTTTCACTACTGCCCCGACAGCAAGCTGGCCGTGACCCGCTTCCCTCGCCGTCACCACCCACCCGTGTTCCTGCAGGACGCCATCGCCGCGTCCATCGCAGACGTTGTCGCGCTTGGAGATCACAGTTTCGTGTCAACTTGTGCCGATACGCCTTCAGCGGCACAAACACCAGTAGAGAATCTGGCCACACGCATGTTGGGAAAGCCATTTACATCAGTAATCACTGTCGGTATGAGGAGCCTTGCAGTTCCAATCGCGTACAGGGGCCTGCAAGATCTTGCCATTTACGATGACGGGGATTTTTCTTGGAACATGATGGTCCGCCTCCGGTATGGGTGGTGTAACCCGAGTGTTCACCATGGCTCATGGTAAAGCCGAAACAGAGGGGGGCGGACCATCCTATTAGCGCGAAGGAGTGGCGAAGAAGCCGCTCCGCCGGGGGGAGTCGCTGCGGGAACGGGTGCATGCCGATCTGGAGTACATCAAGTCGTGCCGGTCTTTGGTAAAGTCCTTTTTTGAAGCACCGAGTGTAGCCTATACCACGTACTATGTAGTAAGCGCATCAGTAGCCCGCCTCTTTCTGGTGCCGGAATGCCAAGACATAGACCGCATCGGCGGCCGGTTCGTGGCGGTACAGTCCCACATAGCCGGAATCCCCGAAGGCAATCACCAGCTCGCGCAGCTCCGGCATTTCAGGGAGCGGTCGGCCAATGTCTGGGACCGTTTCCAGCAGCAGGAATTGCCGCTCAATGGCCTGCCCGGCCCGCCTGGCGGCTTCCGGGACCTTGGCGGCCAGGAACCGCCGGCATCGCTCCAAGCCTTCCGCCGCGCTTTCGGTGACGATTACTTGTGGCACTCAGGCACCGTCTTTTCGTTTTCGGTGCCCCAGGTGTTCAACCAGGCGCGCACTTCCTGGCCGGACAGGTGCCGTCCGGTTTCCTGATAGGCCGCCCAGGAAGCTAAGGCTTCATGCTTGAAGCTCTCGCGGGCTTCCTCCCGCTCGACGTATTGCTGGATGGCTTCGAGCATGATCCAGTGCGGCGAGCGGCGGCGCTGCCTGGCAAGGTGTTGGATGCGTCCTTTCAGCGTGTCGTCGATCTTGAGAGACGTTGCCATAGTTGGCCTCCTATCCCATAGCAATACCAAGTGATACTATAGACCGCCCGGCCTTGTTCGTCAAACGATCAATCCCCTGACACCAGCTGGTTATGCGCCGTTCCCGTTCCTGCGCCAGGGACTCACGCGCGCAACTCGGGCTCACCTGTCAGGATGTATGGCCCGCCCCGATTCTGCAAGTGGCGGTGCATGGCGGTCGAGAGAGCGGCTTGCCGCAATGGATTCGCCCGCTGATGATGACCTGAACGGTCTTCCGGTCCTGATGGGAATTCGCACCCGGCTGTCCTCAAAGATCAAATGTCCATGCATCTTGAAGACGCAGCACCGTCCGTGTCGAACATCGTTGTCATGGCTCATAGACCAAGAGTATAGTCTGATCCATGCAGCGCCTCCAAGCCTTCAAATACGAACTGATACCGGGCGGCGAACAGCAGCGCCAAATGCGCCGCTTCGCCGGCTCATGCCGTGTCGTGTTCAATGAGGCGCTGGCTTTACAGAAGGAACGCTACGACCAAAGCCAAAGGAGGCTTGGCTACGCTGGGCTGTGCAAGGAACTCACCGCGTGGCGCAACGGCGCCCCGCTGCCGTCCGGTTGCACAGCGGCCTGGCTTGCGGATGCGCCCGTTCACCCACTGCAGCAGACGCTCCAGGACTTGGAGCGGGCCTACGCCAACTTCTTCGCCAAACGCGCCGACTTCCCGCGCTTCAAGAAGAAGGGCCGGTCCGACCGCTTTCGTTATCCCGTCCCGAAGCAGATCAAGCTCGATCAGGCCAACGATCGGGTTTCCTGCCCAAACTCGGCTGGTTGCGGTACCGTAGCAGCCGTCAAGTGCTGGGCGAGTTGAAAAACGTCACCGTGTCCCCGAGCGGTGGCAAGTGGTTCATCAGCATCCAGCCCGAGCGCGATGTGGCCGAACCCGTCCACCCTGCCTCCAGCATTGTCGACATCAGCATGGGTGTGGCCCGCTTCGCCACGCTCTCGGACGGCACGTTCGTTGCCCCGCTCAACAGTTTCACGCGGCACCGGGACAGGTTGCGCAAAGCACAGCAGTCCATGAGCCGCAAACAGAAGCTCAGCCACAACTGGAAGAGGGCGAAGGCCCGCGTCCAGCGCCTCCATACCCGGATCGGTAACGCCCGCCGCGAGATCG
>JAKAQQ010000061.1 GCA_021819635.1 Pseudomonadota bacterium | reverse complement strand
CGCGAAGAAGTACACGAACCGGGGGCTCCAGTTTCTGGATCTCATCCAGGAAGGGAACATCGGCCTCATGAAGGCGGTCGACAAGTTCGAATACCGCCGCGGCTACAAATTTTCGACCTACGCGACTTGGTGGATCCGCCAGGCCATCACGCGCTCGATCGCCGACCAGGCACGCACCATCCGCATCCCGGTTCACATGATCGAGACGATCAACAAGCTCAACAGCGTCTCGCGCCAACTCCTTCAGGAACTTGGTCGCGAGCCCACCGCCTCGGAAGTGGCCGTGCACATGGAGATGCCGGAGGACAAGGTGCGCAAGGTCATGCGCATCGCCAAAGAGCCCGTGTCGATGGAAAACCCCGTCGGTGAGGACGAAGACTCGCACATCGGCGATTTCCTCGTCGACGAGGCGAGCGTGAGCCCGGTCGAGTCGACCACCTCGGAGAGCCTGTGCACGACGACCCAGGACGTTCTCAACTCCCTCTCGCCACGCGAGGCCAAGGTCGTCCGCATGCGCTTCGGCATCGGCATGAGCAGCGAGCACACCCTCGAAGAGGTCGGCAAGGAGTTCGAGGTGACCCGCGAACGGATCCGCCAGATCGAATCGAAGGCCCTGCGCAAGCTGCGCCACCCGTCGCGGGCCGAGCGGCTGAAGAGTTTCCTCGACGAAACCTGACGCCGCTCAGGTCTCCGCCCAGAGGCGGATCAGGTTGGCGTGGATCTTGTTCGCGAGACGCGCCTCGTCGCTCTCTGGCGCGACGTCCTGAACCCAGCGCGCGAGGCGCACGAGGTCGACCACGAGATCGCGCCTCGGTTCCTCGCGAATCGCGCTCTGCACCGTCGTGATGGCCGCCAGCCGGGTGCCCCGGCGCACGGGCTCAACCCTGTGGACATCGTAGGCCGGGTACACGACCGCAGCCCCGGCCGCAAGCTTGACCGCCTGTTCTCCGGAGCCCGTACGGATCACGAGTTCGCCGCCGTCGTACTCCTCGGGCGACGAGAGGAAGAGCGTGACGGAGAGGTCGGCCCGCGTCGGCGGCGGGGAACCGAGAAGCGGAAAATCGACATGATCCTGATCGTACATCCCGACGTCGTAGCGGTTGAACATCGGGGTCATGACACGCTGTGGGAGGGCGAGAAACCGGAACGCCTGGTGGCGGAGGAGGGCCTTGCGGACGAGACCGCGAAGGCCGGCCGTACGAGGATCCTCGTCGTCCAGCTGGAGATTCTTCTTCCGGGCGCGCGATCCGGGCCCGGCCGTCTTCGCCCCGTCCGTGAAGGCGAGGGACTCAAGGCGGGCGCGGACGGACCGCACTTCCTCGCGACCAAGAACGTCGTCAAAAACGAGAAGCATGGCGATTCCTCAGCGGATCGTTCGTTTCATTCCAGGACGGACACGAACGTCACAAGGAGCCGGAAAGGCGAGAGGCGGCTCCTGTTAGAATTTCCGCTGCCCCCTGAGGATCACCTCCATGACCAAACCCGTTCGCATCGTCGTCACCGGCGCCGCCGGCAACATCGGCTACGCTCTCGTCTTCCGTCTTGCGGCGGGAGACCTTCTCGGGCCCGAGCAGCCCGTTGTTCTCCAGCTCCTCGAAATTCCGCAGGCGGCCCAGGCTCTCCGGGGCGTCGTCATGGAACTCGAGGACGGCGCGTTTCCCCTCCTCCACGACGTCGTCGCCAGCGATCGGGCGGACGTCGCGTTCCGTGACGCCAACCTGGTGTTCCTCGTCGGCTCCCGCCCGCGCGGGGCCGCCATGGAACGGAAGGACCTTCTGCGCGTGAACGCGGAGATCTTCTCCGTCCAGGGCCAGGCGCTGGACCGTCACGCCGCCCGCGACGTGCGTGTCCTCGTCGTCGGCAACCCGGCCAACACCAACGCCCTCATCGCTTCAAGCAACGCCCCCTCGCTTCCGGCCCACCAGTTCAGCTCGATGATGCGGCTCGACCACAACCGGGCGGCGAGCGCGCTTGCCCGCAAGGCCGAGGCCACGATCCGCGAAGTCGACGGCGTCGTTGTCTTCGGCAACCACTCAAGCACCCAGTTCCCCTGCCTTGACCACGCCACGGTCCGCGGCCGTCGGGCGCTCGAGATCGTCGACCGCGCGTGGTACGAGACGGATTTCATCCCGACGGTCCAGCAGCGCGGGACCGCGGTCATCAAGACGCGAGGGGCGTCCTCCGCCGCCTCCGCCGCCTCCGCCGCGCTCGACCACATGCGGACCTGGATCCAGGGAACCGAGGGATCTTCTTGGACGAGCATGGGGGTGCCCACCGACGGCAGTTACGGCGTCGCGCCCGGCGTCTTTTTCGGCCTCCCGGTGCGAACCCACCAAGGAACCGCCCGCGTGGTTCCTGACCTCGCGCTCGACGATTTTGCCCGCGCCCGCATCGCCGCGACCGAGAAGGAGCTCCGCGAGGAGCGCGAAGGCATCGCCGACCTCCTCCCGCGTTAGGCCGCCGGACCCGCGATCCCGTCGGGACAGGGGCGGACGATCAGGGAGGATCGTCCGCCAACGGGAGACAGAAGAGTTCGTCCGAATAACATAAAACTCTAATAATATCAATAATAAATAAGTTATTAAAAACCATTGAAACCCACTATTGACATCAGACTAAGACGGTGTTATAGTTAACTACAACGATAGACTCAGAGTTCTCCGCCGATGCCACTACTCCCGCTTGTCTCCTTGTCCAGCCCGCCGTGAACGACTGGAGCCCCGATTCCCCGATCTATCTCCAGGTCCGCGAGCGGCTGGCCGGAATGATCCTCGACGGTCTTCTCCACGATGGGGACGCCCTGCCCTCGGTCCGCACGATCGCGACGGACTACCGGCTGAATCCCCTCACCGTGCTCCGCGCCTTCCAAATCCTCGAGGAGGACGGTGTCGTCGAGAAGAGGCGGGGCCTCGGGATGTTCGTCCGGGAAGGAGGGTACGACCGGCTCCTCGCCCTTGAACGCGAGGTCTTCCGGACACGGCAGTGGCCCCGAATCCGCCGCACCATCGCCCGCCTGGGTCTCGACGCCACGACCCTGCTCGACACGCCTCCCGAAGGGGACAAGACGCCATGAACGACGCCCTCCACACCGCCGCACTTCGCAAGGACTACGGCCCGCTCCACGCTCTTGACGGGATCGACCTCACCGTGCCCGAAGGAGCGTTTCTCCTGCTCGTCGGCCGCAACGGCGCGGGCAAGACCACCCTCCTGCGCGCCCTCGCCGGTCTTGTCCGCGCCCACGGAACCCTCCTCGTCCTCGGGGAGGATCCCCGCCGGAGGCCCGGGCGACCCAACCCCCGCCTCGTGTACCGCTCGGAACGCTCCACGCTCCCCGCGCGTTTCCGTGTCCGCGACGTCCTTGACCTTTACACCCGCATCCACCCCCGCTTCGATCGCGCGCGCGCCGAGCAGCATCTCAAGCAGGCGGGCGTCACGGCCCTCGACCTCCGGCTGGGTCCTCTCTCGCAAGGGACGCTTGCCCGCATCGAGGCGGCCCTTCTCCTCGCCGTCGACGCCGAGCTCGTGCTTCTCGATGAGCCGCTCGCCGGTCTTGACCCGGTCTACCGCGATCTCTTCTGGCGCGAGTTCCTCGTCACCTACGCGGAAGGGCGGACCGTGGTGGTCGTCACCCACCGCCCCGAAGACGTGGCCGGCCTTTTCACCCATCTCGCCGTCCTCGATTCGGGTCGCCTCGTCGCTTTCGAAGAGGCCGACCGTCTGCGCTGCCGTTACCGCTCGGTCCTCGTCCCCCCGGAACGGGCGGCCGAGGCCCGTGCCCTCCAGCCGCTCGCCGTCCGCCCGCACTGGGGCCGGGACGCTTTCCTCTTCCGTGACCTTCCGGAGGAGACCCTCGCCCGCTTGGGCGAGGGGGTCCCGACGGAGTTTCCGGATGTCGTTCGCGCTCTTCTTTCCTCGCCTTCCCCCACCGGTGTCCTGCCATGAATCCCGCCCACATCGAGATCGCCATCCGCAAGGAGTGCGCCGCCCGACGGCGCAAGTGGGGGACCGTTCCTCTGGTGCTCTGTCTCCTCCCCGCCGTTCTGGCCTCGCTCCTCATTCTCGCCACCGTCGTTACCCGTCTCGCCGGGGTCCCGTTCACGGCGCACTTCGCGACCTTGGGTTTCCATCTCCTCGACAAGGTCGTGCGCGAAAGCGCCTGGGTCCTCAACGTGTGGCTCCAGATCCTCCTTGTGTTCTATCTCACCCGTTCGCTGCACGGGGAAAGCGGCCGCGATGAAGCCCTCTTCTGGCAGAGCGTCGGTCTCGATCCCTCCGAGATCGTCGCGGTGCGGGCCGTCCTCAGCACGGTCGTGCTGCCGCTGGCGGTGGGGATCCTGGCCACCGTTGTGGCCGCAAGTCTCGGTCTTGTCGATCTCGCGGGACTCCTTGTCTCGGGCCGTCCCGTCCTGGCAAGCGCCGCGAGCCTTCTCGTCGAGACCCCCCCCCTGGCGTTCCTTTCCTTCGCCGCCTTTTTCCTCCAGGCCCTCTGGCTTCTCCCGGTCTACGGGTACCTCCTCGTCGTCTCGTGCCTTGCCCGCCGAGGACGTGGCCCGGGCGGACACCCGCTCCTGCTCGCCCTCCTGGGCTGGCTTGGGCTCACGATCCTCGGCGGTCTTGTCGCCCCCCTGGGCCGCTGGCTCTCGCTCCTGTCGCAAGACGACCCCCTCGAGGCCGCCCTCCGCTTCGCGCCCCACGAGATCCACGCCCCGATGCTCCTCTTCAACGTGGTCCTCGGTCTCGGCCTCCTCATTCTGGCCGCGTGGTTCCACGCACGGCCCGAGCGCTGATCCTCTTCCCTTTCGGAGCCCACTCCATGACCGTTCGGACACCCCTCCTCCCCCGTCGGCTCGTCGCCCCGGCACTCGCCGCCCTCGCCGTCTTCATTCCCCTGGCCCTCGGCCCCATGGCGAGCGCCGGCGTCGTGCTCACCGGACGGGTCCCCGCGGCCGGGGCCAACCTTCTCGTCCTTCGCAACAGCGTGGGCACGATCCGTATCAAGGCCTCCGCGCCCACCACCGAGGCGGCGATCACGGTCCGGGTGCGGGCCCGTTGCCGAAACACCGTGGATTTCTTCGGGATGCTCCATTGGGGCTGGGGTTCATCGTGCAAAACGCTGCCCCGGGGGCTCGTTCTTGTCTCGAGTCTTCACGGGAAGACACTCCGTCTCGGCCTGAACGCGGCCGGCGGAGGGAGTCCGCGGCACATCCACGAGGACTGGACAATCCTTCTCCCAAGCCGTTTCGGCGCCCGTATCCACGAAGGCGTCGGCAAGGTACAGATCACGGGGCTCAAGGGCGAGATCGCCCTCCACGTCGGCGTCGGGGCGATCACGCTCATCGGCCTTGGCTCCGGACACCTCGCAATTCACGACGGCGTGGGTACGATCACCGCCCGAGGTCTCAGGCTCCCCGCCGCCGAGACCGAGATCCGCCTCCACAGCGGGGTCGGCGCCGTCAGGATCCGCCTCGCCTCCGTTCCGCCCGCGGCCCGCGGGCGCATCGTCGTCCACACGGGCGTGGGAGCGATCGACGTCGCCGGGCTTCCCTGCCACCTGGCCCGTCTCGCCGTCCGTACGGGGACGGGCGGGGTGACCGCCTCCTCGCGCCCCGCGGGATTCAGCCTCCACCGCTCCCTCATCGGCGCGTCGCTCACCGGCACCAGCGGCACCGGACTCGACGTGCGCCTCCAAGCCGGGACGGGTTCGATCGACGTCGGCTGGTCGAAGACTCACTGCCCCTGAGAGGGCCCCCCCGTCGCGGCGAGACCGTCTCCGCTCCGGGGGGGGCCCGCGTGGAGGCGGTCGAGGAAGCGGTCGAGCTGCTCCGGACTCCCGTAAAGGACGAGGACATCTCCCCCCCGGAGCTCGAGACCCTCCGCGGGCTGACGCCCGACGATCCCGTCGCGACGCACGACCGTCACGCTCACCC
>JAKAQQ010000060.1 GCA_021819635.1 Pseudomonadota bacterium | reverse complement strand
GGACCGGTGACCTCTACACATTCAGCCCGAGCAAAATCCACGTGGCCATGGGCAAAGTGCCCCCGAGCAAAAACGACATTAAGATCGGCGTGACGAGATTTCCGTCCCGTGGCATGAAGAAAATCGGTCACTTGATACCGCTGTAAATCACGAGAAAACGGCTTCGGAACTCTCCCGGACCCCGTGAGGAGTCCGGGAGAGAACCGGGCAGGAGGGAGGCCGTAGGATACGGACGACCTCTTCGTCCTCCTCGAACACCGTCCGAGGAACCGCCTTAAGCCTGTTCCACTGCCCGGGCAATTCCTGCCGTTCCATCGTCGCGGAAGCCCTCCTCGACAGCTTGGCTCGTGGCTCCCCCAAGGTCGGGAGCGCCGGACGCCATCCCGCAGGTCGGGTCGTGCTGCGGATTCTCGCTTCCGGCGAGAGGGTCGTTCTCCCGCGGGTTTGCGCGGCAAATCGTGGGACGGGCTTGAACCCCCTCAGGGGGTCGTCGTGACCGTTTGCGACGACGCGGCGGATACCTTCTCCATGGGGCCAAAGACAGTCGTGATGTCGACCCTGCGGTTCAGGCCCTGTCCGGCGGCGTGAGCAGGCGGCCCCGCCTGCGCAGAGCGGGCAGCCTCCTTCGCACAAGAACGGGAGAAGGCGCGGTGCGGCCCCGAACATCCCCCAGACCGAAACCCCGCGCCTTGGTGCCAAGGGGACCGAGGGCGGGTGCGTCGGGGCAGGTCCGCGGGTTCCCATGACGGGATCTCTCCGGGGCCCCTCAGCCGGCATCCGAGACGAACACGGTGCGGGGATCTTCTGGTGATGCGCTGTGCGGGAGGATCCCGCGTCCCACGTTGCCTCAATGACCCGGGCCCAGAGCCCGGTGTCCCCTGTTTCGGGTATGGCCCCTCACGGATGGAGGCCAGGGTCGGAATCGAACCGGCGTAAACGGCTTTGCAGGCCGCTGCATGACCATTCTGCCACCTGGCCGCCGCGCGAACACCCCGGCTTCCGCCGGGAAGGGGCGGAGGGGTAGAAATGGAGCGGGAAACGAGGCTCGAACTCGCGACCTCAACCTTGGCAAGGTTGCGCTCTACCAACTGAGCTATTCCCGCTCCCGGGATCGCACGGAGATTTTATAACACACCGGAGGTCCGTGGGGGAAGGGGGGCTCAGCCCCCCTTCTTCACCGCCCTCTCCTTTGCCAAGGCCGCCGCCACTCCGGGCCGCTTCTGGACCCGCTCCATGTAGGACCGCAGCGCCGGCCAGGGGTCGAGGGAGAGGCCCACCCCCGGCGCCCATGCGAGGACCGTGTAGAGGTAGGCGTCGGCCACGGTGAAGCCCTGCGGCATGAGGTAGTCGTGACCGTCGAGGCTTGCGACCACAAGACCGAAGCGCTCACCAAGACGCTGCTTCTGACTTTCGCGCTGGGTCTCGGGCGTCTGCGGATTGAAGAACGGGCTGAACGGTTTGTGGATCTCGGTCGCGATGAAGTTGAGCCACTCCTGAAGACGGTAACGCTCGAGGGTTCCGGCCGGAGGGGCGAGACGCGTCTCGGGCCGGAGATCGGCGAGATACTGCACGATGGCCGTGCCCTCGGTGAGGATCTCCCCGTTGTCGAGCCGGAGGACGGGCACGTAACCTTTCGGGCTGACCCGACGGAAGTCGTCTCCGCCCTCCGTCATCTTGCTCTTGAGATCCACGCGAACGAGCTCGTAGGGGAGACCCGCCTCGTTGAGGACAATATGGGGGGAGAGCGAGCAGGCGCCGGGACTGAAGTAGAGCTTCATGGGGCAGGACTCCGGGTGGGGGGGACACTGCCGGAAGACGTGGGGACGGTCTCCCCACGATTCAAGGGGGTCAAAGCACCCGCGAATAGCGCGGCGCGGACGGCTCGTCGCGGGCGGAACGATCGCGCGCGTCGAAGACGCGAGCCACGTGACGGACGAAGAAGCGCCCGATCTCGGTCACCCGGATGGCCTCCGGGCGAATCTCGACAAGCCCGTCGTTGACGAGCGGGGCGAGCGCCTCGCGTTCGGTGGCGAAATACTCCCAGAACGGGACCCTTCCGCGCTCCGCGAGGGGGGGCGTGCCCACGGTGAAGGCGCACATGAGTTCCATGATCACCCGCCGCCGGACGCGGTCGTCGGGATCGAGCTCGAGCCCGCGGGCGAGAGGAAGCCGTCCGGCGTGGAGCGCGGCGCCCCAGCGTTCGAGGTCCTTCTCGTTCTGGCCGTAGGCCGTTCCGAGGTCGGCGATGGCGCTCATCCCCGCCCCCAGGAGGGTGGTGCCTTTCCGTGTGCTGTAGCCTTGGAAATTGCGCTGGAGCGTTCCCGTCTCGAGAGCCCGGACAAGTTCGTCCCCGGGAAGCGCGAAGTGATCGAGCCCGATGTGGACGTAGCCTGCTTCCGTGAGTTTCTCGATCGCTCGCGCCTGGAGAAGATATTTTTCGGCACTCTCGGGAAGCGCCCGGGGATCGATGGCCCGCTGGGCCGGGAAGAGATCCGGAAGATGGGCGTAGTGGAAAAGCGCGATCCGTTCGGGACGCCAGTCGAGGACCGTCTCGAGCGTCTTCTCGAAACGGCGAATGTTTTGGTGGGGGAGCCCGACGATGAGATCGATGTTGACCGAGCGGTAGCCGAGGCCGCGCGCCTCGTCGATCACGCGGCGCGTGAGCGCTTCGGGCTGGATCCGGTGGATGGCCGCTTGGACTTCGGGGTCGAGATCCTGCACGCCCAGACTCAGGCGGCGGAAGCCGAAGGCATGAAATCGTGCCAGCGTGCCCGGCGCGATGTCGCGGGGATCGGCCTCGAGTCCATAATCGGCGTCCTCCGGGGAGACGGTTGCGAACGAGCGTCCGAGCATGCCGAGGAGGGTTTCCTGAGCGCGTGCTCTCAGAAACGTCGGGGTCCCCCCGCCCAGGTGAAGTTGCACGAGGGGGCGGCCCGGATCGAGGCGTGCGGTGAGAAGCTCGAGTTCACGGCCGAGGTGCGCGACGTAGTCGTCGGCCTGCTCGCGGTGCGCGGTCACGATTTTCGTGCAGCCGCAGTAGAAACAGAGGTGCCGGCAGAACGGAAGGTGGAGGTAGAGCGAGAGCGGGGGGGCGGGAGCGGTGTTGGTGGCTTCGAGGAGCGCTTCCCAGCGCGCGGCCGGGAAGTCCGGCCGGAAATGGGGCGCCGTGGGGTAGGACGTGTAGCGGGGTGCGGGCGTCGCGTAGCGGGCCAGGAGCCGTGCGTCAGGAAGGGACTCGCTCATGAGCGTGAGGATAAGGTGGCGTGCGGTTTGCGGCAAGCCCCCGAGACCGGGTCCAGAGTCCCCGGGCGGGTGTGGGGCGATGTGTTAGCATGACACGGTGCCGCTCCCGACGTGCGCCCAGCGACGCGGACCGTGAGGGAACAGGCTTTGATTCCTGCGGATTGGACGATACAACGGTCATGATGCGACGCAACGCTTGGAGGGCGCTCGCCGTGGGGGGGCTCCTGCTCGCCGGGCTGGCCGCCCGGCCCGCACCCGCCGCGACGAAGCCCGTCGCGCCCGCGGCGGGCCCGCGCCTGAGGGCGCTTTTCGGCCGGCCCTTCTTCCGGCGGCTCACGCTCTCGCCTCGGGCGCACGCCCTGGCTTTCGTCGTGCCGAGCCGCCACCACCGTCGACGGGTGGTCGAGGTCCTGGACCTCAAGACACTCCTGTCCCACGGGCGCATGCGTCTCAAGGCCAGCGAGACGTTCCCCCGGGGGGTGCGTGTCTCGAGCCTGACGTGGGTGTCCCCTCATCTCCTCTTCGTCGTCACCCGCCGCCCCTCTCCGGCGGGCACGATCGGGTTCGGGCTTCTGGACGACCGTCTTCCCCGCCACGCCTACAAACCCCTTCGCATCTTCGACGGATCGGGCAACGGGCCCGCGTCCCGGGTCGCTGTCGTCGCCACTCCCTCCGTCGGTCCGGTTCTTCTCTGGAGGGCCGCACCCTTCAGCGATCCCGTCCTCTATCGCTACGATCTCGCGATGGGTCGCCTGCGTCGTTTCTGCCGTGTCCCGCTCGCCGGGGCGCGCGTCCTTGTCGACGCCCGCGGCTGGCCACGCCTCGCCGCCCTCACGGGGTCCCGTGGCCCGGCTCCTGAGGTCCTGGTCAGCCGTGGCCGCTGCGCGTCCTGGGTTTCCGTGACCGGTCGCTTCCGGCGGCCCGACCTGCGCCGTTACGACCGCTTTCTGGCCTTGGGCCCGCGCGGGCAAGGCGTCTACTTTCTGGCGCCTTCGCCCACTCCGGCCCGCACCCTCGGGCTCGACCGCTTCGGACTGACCCACTTCGGTCGCACCGCCCTCGTCGCAAGCCCGCACGACGACGTGTACGAATCGCACCGTGGACGGTGGATCTCCCTCGTCTGGGGGCGTCACCACCGGCGCCTCGTCGGGGTCGATTTCATGCCCGGCCGTCCCCGGGTCTTCTGGATCCATCCCCGTGATCCCCTCGTGCGCCTCCTGCGTGGTCTCGGGCACGAACTCAACGGCGAGGTGGTGCGGGTGCGTGGGAGCGGGCCGCACGGACGGGTCCTTCTTCTCGAAACTCTGGGCGACCGCAATCCCGGGCGTTACTACCTTTACGCGCGGCGACCGACGCCGAGTCTCACCTTTCTCATGGCCCGCCATCCCGCGCTCCACGAAAGTGCGATGGTGCCGCTCCGCCCCGTGCTCATTCCCGAGGGCAAGCGTGTCCTGCACGCTTACCTGGCCCGCCCCCGCCGGCACGGCCCCGGCCCCGTGGTCCTCTTGGCTCACGGCGGAGGACTCGGGAGTCGTTTCGTCTGGTTCTACGACCCCTTGATCCAGTGTCTGGCCCGTGCGGGCTACACCGTGGTTGCGGTCAACACCCACGGGTCCGGGGGCTACGGAACACTCTACGAGAGCCCCGGGTTACACGACCCGAGCGATGTCGTCCCCGACGATCTTGCGGCGGCCGCCCTCTGGGCGCTCCACCAGCGTCTGGCCCGTCCGGGCTCGATCGCGGTTCTGGGACGGGGCACCGGAGGGGAGGCCGCCCTCCTTGCCGCGGCCCGTTTCCCGGCTCTCTTCCGTGCCGTCGTGAGCATCGGCACCGGCGCCGATCGGCCGCTGCGCGCGGCGGGATCTCCGGGCGAGCACGGCGGCGCACTCCGGTCGCCCGCGCACGCCGAGCGCACGCCGAGCCTCCGCCAACCCGTCCTTTTCGTGCGTTTCTCCGGGAGTGGGCACAAGGATCGCGGCCAACGGGCCCTCTTTCTTCGTCTCCATCGCGAAGGGCACCCGGTCGTTCTGGATTCGGTCCCGTCGGGGACGCGTCCCGGCCTCCGTTGGGCGGACGCGCTGCACGCCGTCCTCCGCTTCCTCGCCCACCACCTCGGGACTCTGTCGAAGCCGGTGGTCGCCACCGGAACCGGACACCCCGGGTGAATCCTCAAGACCGCGGGACGCGATGAACCGGCTCCCTTGAGTCGGGCGGAAGTCCGACCCATGGAGACGAGGTTGGCTTTGGCCGCCAGGGAGGTTTGACAGGCGTGGAGTATCTGTCTAGAATAAGACCAAGTCTAAGTGACAAGCACAGGGTGGCCCTCACTAAATCCAGACCGTAGGCAGCTGCTTCAGCACGTCCCCCCCGGGCGGGCGGGAACGGATCTCTTGGCATTCCTCAGGGCTCCCGACGGCTTGTCCGTCCGTGGTCTTCCTGCGGAAGAGCCTCGGGTTGTTCTGAGGCACGGGACCGTGGTCGGGATCCGTGCGATCTCCCGGGACAGTGGCGCTCTCTCCGTGGATGGGTCCGTCGTTTGCGATTACGAGGACGATCTTGATGCCCAACGAGGTGCCTGCAGCATGACCGCGTTACCCGCTTCGTGGTGCCTGTCCTGGAAAGTGATTCTCACCGTCGCCTTCAGTGCCCTCCTTCTGGCGCTCTCCCCGGTGCGGGCCGGTTCCCTCTTTTCGGGTCCGCCCGGCACTCCCTGTCGGGGGCCGGGTTCGCTCCTCTCGCTCCTCGACCGCCCGACGGTTTCGGACTCGAGCTGCACGGTCGCTTCGGGCCGCGTCATGGTGAGATCGGA
>JAKAQQ010000059.1 GCA_021819635.1 Pseudomonadota bacterium | reverse complement strand
GTCTGAGCATGGTCTTTTTCTCAGGACCCGGAGTCCCTGCCGATGCGTGATCTTGTCCTCTCCGACGACGCCGAACCTCCCGGAAGTAGCCTCGAAGCGGCGCCTTCGGCCACCGCCTATGATCTCTTCCCCGAGATCGCTCCCGCACCCCTTCGATCCCCCCCCCGAACTCCTGCCCGATCCCCCCGTCCACCCACCCCCACCCCCCACCAGAAAAAAAAGAACTACGTCCCTTCCTTCGTCATCAGCGAACGTTCCGACGCCTACCGTCGCCGCTTCCACCCCGAGGCCAGCGCCCGTGACTGGAACGACTGGCGCTGGCAACAGCGTCACCGTCTGCGGACCCTAGACGAACTCGAACGGGTTCTCGTCCTGACGGACGACGAACGCGAAGCCATCGCCCGCCATTCCGGACCGCTCCCCTTTGGGATCACGCCCTACTACGCCGCCCTCCTCGACCCCGAGAACCCGGCCCAAGGGCTGCGCCTGACCGCCGTCCCGACCTTGGGCGAGTTTGTCCGCACCGCGGGCGAGGAGCTCGACCCTCTCGGGGAGGACAGTTCGAGCCCGGTTCCGGGGCTCGTGCACCGCTACCCCGACCGGGTTCTCTTCCTGGTCACCGGGCTCTGTGCGGTCTACTGCCGCTACTGCACGCGCGCCCGGCTCGTCGGCGCCACCGGTGAGGGAAGCCTCAAGAAGCACCAGATTGAGGACGCCCTCGCCTACATTGCCGCCACCCCCCAGATCCGCGACGTGCTCATCTCAGGAGGCGATCCCCTGAGCCTCGACGACGAACGCCTCGACTGGATCCTCGGCCGTCTCCGGGCCATGCCCCATGTCGAGTTCGTCCGCATCGGGACGAAGAATCCCGCCGTGCTCCCGCAGCGGATCACGCCGGCGCTCGTACGCATCCTCAAGAAACACGGATCGCCGTGGATGAGCATCCATTTCACGCACCCCGACGAGCTCACCCCGGAAGTGGCCCAGGCCTGCGCCCGACTTGCCGACGCCGGCGTGCCCCTCGGCAGTCAGACGGTGCTGCTCCGCGGGGTCAACGACGATGTCGCCACGATGCGCCGGCTCGTTCACGGGCTCCTCAAGATCCGCGTCAAGCCCTACTACCTTTACCAGTGCGATCCGATCGCGGGCTCCTCCCATTTCCGAACCCCGGTGGCGCGCGGACTCGAGATCATCGAGGGGTTGCGCGGGCACACGACGGGCTACGCCGTGCCAACCTACGTGATCGACGCCCCGGGGGGCGGCGGGAAGATCCCGCTCCTTCCCGACTACGTCGTTGGCCGCACGGGCGACGACCTTGTTCTCCGCAACTACGCCGGACGCCTCTTCCACTACCCGGACCCCGACGGGACGTTTCGGGCTTCGCCGGCCGACCCATGCGCGTCGGCCTGACCTACGACCTCCGAACCGGCACGGACACAGAAAGCGAGGCGGAATACGACGCCCCGGAGACGATCGACGCGCTCTCCGGGGCGATCGCGAACGCGGGGCATGAGGTCGTGCGGATCGGCGGCCTCGACGCGCTCCTCAGGGCTCTCGTCGGCGGCGAACGCTGGGATCTCGTCTTCAACATCGCCGAGGGCCGCCACGGCTTCGGTCGCGAGGCCCAGGTGCCGGCGGTCCTCGACGCCTACGCCGTCCCGTACACGTTTTCTGACCCCCTGACCCTGGCGGTTGCTCTCCACAAGGGGGTTGCCAAACGCCTCGCCCGCGACGGCGGAATCACCACGGCCGACTTTGCGGTCATCGACGACCCCTCGGCGCTCGACGCCCTCGACCTGTCCTTTCCCCTGTTCGTCAAACCGGTCGCCGAGGGATCGGGCATCGGCGTCTCGGACCGGGGCCAAGTCACGGATCGCCCCACCCTCGAGCGGACGGTGAAGGCACTCCTCCGCCGCTACCGCCAGCCGGTTCTCGTCGAGCGCTACCTCGGGGGACACGAATACACCGTGGGCATCCTGGGAACAGGAAAGGAGGCGCGGGCGATCGGTACCCTCGCCGTGGAACCCCGGAATCGCGACGCCCCCGCACTGGCCGCCTACGGCTACGAGGAAAAGGAGCGCTACGAGGAGCACGTCCACTACCGTCCCGTCGAAGAAAGAGAAGCCCGTTCCGTCGAGGCGCTGGCCTTGGCCTCCCACCGTATTCTCGGCTGCCGCGACCTCTCGCGGGTGGACGTGCGCTGCGACGCCGCAGGCACCCCCTACTTCCTCGAGATCAACCCCCTCCCCGGCCTCCATCCGGTCCGTTCCGACATCGTCATCCTGGCCCGGGCCCGGGGGCTGTCCTACCCCGCGCTCATCGCCACGGTCCTTGAGGAGACCCGTCGGCGCCTCGACGCCGATGCCGCCTGAGACCGCCACGATCGCGATCCTCTACGACCGCCCGCTGCCGGGGGCGGACGCCGACGAACGCGAGCGGCTTGAGGTCGTCGCCGCGATCCGTACGGCGCTCACGGCGCTTGGGCGCCCGTCGGTCACGGTCGCCCTCGGTGCCGAACCCCGCGCCTGCCTCGCACGCCTCCGCGCCCTGCGTCCTTCGGCCGTCGTCAATCTCGTCGAAGGCTGGAGGGGCGACCCCGCCTACGAAACCCTGGGGGCTCTCCTGTGCCGCGCCGCCGGGGTTCGCCACAGCGGCAACCCCGCCCACGCGCTGGCGCTCGCCGGCGGGAAGGTGGAGGCCAAGATCCACCTCCGCCGCCGTGGACTCCCCACCCCGGCGTGGATCGCCGACCCGGGGTCGTGGCAAACCGACGACGCCCCTTACCTCGTCAAGTCGGCCGTGGCCCACGGCTCCCTCGGGCTCGGACGGCACGCGCTGGTCCGCACCCCGGCCGAAGCGCGCGCGCGCCTACGCACGCTTCACGCCCGCTGGGGAAGCGTTTGGTTCCTGGAGCGCTACGTTGAAGGACGCGAGTTCCACGTCGCCCTCCTGACCGACCCCGCCCGCCGCCCGCGCGCGCCGCGGGTGCTCCCGGTCGCCGAGACGGTCTTCGCCGACTGGCCGGAGGACGAGCCACGCATCGTCGACTACCGGGCCAAGTGGCGCCCGGCAAGCCGTGCCTACCGCCAGACCCGGCGACGTTTTCTCGACCGCCCGGACGACGCCCCCCTGCGCGCCGCCCTTGCCCGCCTCGGACAACGGGTGTGGGCCGCCTTCGGGCTCGAAGGCTACGCCCGCCTCGACATCCGCCAGGGGCGGGACGGCCGGCTCGAGATCATCGACATCAACCCGAACCCCTCGCTCCATCCCGAGGCCGGCTTCGCCGCCGCCGCCTCCGCCGGTGGACTCGACTACACGCGGCTCGTCGCAGCCCTCCTCCCCGGCGAGGCGCACGAACCGTGACGCCCCCGCTTCCCTCTCCCCGCTTGCGGCCGCTGGCCGGCGCGGACTGCGGGCCCCTTCTCCGGCTTACGGCGGATCTCGAGGCGTTCTTCTTGCCCGAGGAAGTCGCCGTGGCGGGGGAGCTCATGGCCGAACGCCTGCTGCGCGGGGCCGCCTCGGGGTACGAGTTCCTCGTCGCCGAACGTGACGGGGGGGCGGTTGCCTACAGCTGCTACGGGGCCATCCCCGCCACCGAGGGACGCTTCGACCTCTACTGGATCGTGGTCTCGCCGCGGCTCCGCGGACAGGGACTCGGGCACAGCCTGCTCCGGGCGACCGAGGAGGACATCCGCACGAGACTGGGCGGTCGCCGCCTTTACGCGCAGACTTCCTCGCGGGCCGCGTACGCCCCGACCCACGCCTTCTACCGGTCGATGGGCTACCGGCTCGCCGCCACCCTTGAGGATTACTACCGGCCGGGCGACGGGCAGTGCATCTACGTCCGTGACCTCGACCGCCCCCCCTCCGGGCACCCCGAACCCTCTGGCGGGGGAGTATAATTCCCCGTTCCCGTCCAAGGTGCCCTTAGGGAGGCTCCCCCGCATCATGCCCATCGTTCGTGTCAAGGACAACGAAAGCTTTGACGCCGCCCTGCGGCGTTTCAAGAGAACCTGCGAAAAGGCCGGCGTGCTCACCGAGATCCGTCGTCGCGAGTATTACGAGAAGCCCACCCAAGAGCGCAAGCGCGAACGGGCGGCGGCGATCAAGCGGCACGCCAAGAAACTGGCGCGCGAAAGCGCCCGCATGAGCCGCAACTACTGACCCGCTCGATGACGCTCAAGGAGCGCCTCACCGCCGACACCACGGCCGCCCTCAAAGCCGGCCGCAAGGACGAGGTCGCCTCACTCCGCTACATCGCCGCCGCCATCAAGCAGCGGGAGGTCGACGAGCGGCGCACGCTCGAAGACACCGACGTGCTCGCCGTCCTCGGCAAGCTTCTCAAGCAGCACGAGGAATCGATCGCCCAGTTCCGTCAGGCCGGCCGCGAGGAACTCGTCCGGCGCGAAGAGGCGGAAACCGACCTCCTCCGGCGCTACCTCCCCACCCCCCTCACGGGCACGGAGATTGACCGCCTCATCGAGGAAACGATCGCCTCCCTCGGTGGAGCCGGGGCTCCCCGCATGGGGGACGTCATGAACGTCCTGCGCGGGAAGCTTCTCGGGCGCGCCGACATGCGCGAGGTGAGCGCCCGCGTCAAGGCCCGCCTCGGCGGCTGACCGAAGCCCGACGGCAGGACGCCGTGTCTCCCCCGATTCCCCAAGATTACATTGATGATCTCCTCGCCCGCAGTGACCTCGTCGCCCTGATCGGGGCCCGGGTCGAGCTCCGGCGCAGCGGGCACGAATACCTTGGCCGCTGCCCTTTCCACGAGGAGCGCACCCCCTCCTTCACGGTGAGCCCGCAGAAGGGGTTCTACCACTGCTTCGGCTGCGGCGCCCACGGCTCGGCGCTCGGTTTTCTGATGGCCTTCGAGCGGCTCGAGTTCCCGGAAGCCGTCCGTCGTCTGGCCGAGATGACCGGGGCGCCCCCGCCTCCAGGCGGTGGAGGCACGGCGTCCCCAAGGCACCAGCCCCTCTACGATCTCCTCGAGGAGGCCGCGGCGCTCTATCGCCGCGCACTGGCCGAAAGCCCCACGGCGCAGGCTTATCTTCGCCGCCGCGGCATCCTCGCCGAAACCACCGCCCGCTACGCGCTCGGCTACGCCCCCCCGGGCGGTGCCTTGGGCCCGCTCCGGGCGGAAGGGGGCGGGCGCCTGCGCCTCCTCGAGGAAGCGGGGCTCGTCCGTCACCGCGGGGGGGAGGCGGTCGACGTCTTCCGCCACCGCCTCCTCTTCCCAATCCGGGACACGCGCGGGCGCACCGTGGGCTTCGGGGGGCGCGCCCTCGAACCCGACCAGAAGCCCAAGTACCTGAATTCTCCGGAGGGCCCCCTCTTCCACAAGGGGCAACTTCTCTACGGGCAGTACGAGGCACGTCTCGCCCAGCGCAGGGGCGGAGCACTGCTTGTTGTCGAAGGCTACATGGACGTCCTGGCGCTCGCTCAGGCCGGATTCGACCCGGCCGTCGCCTGTCTCGGGACGGCGCTCACCGACATCCAGGCCGAACGCCTCTTTCGGCTCGATCCCCGGGTCGTCTTCTGTTTCGACGGGGACGACGCCGGACGGCGGGCGGCGGGCCGCAGCCTCGAGCGGCTCCTCCCCCTCTACAAGCCCGAGTGGCGGCCGGCCTACCTCGAGTTGCCCGAAGGGGAAGACCCCGACACGCTGCTTGCGGGGGAGGGGGCGGACGGCTTTGCCCGGCGGCTCGAGGCCGCGCTTCCCATGAGCGCCTTTCTTTTCGTCCATCTCGAACGTCACTGCGGGCCGCTCGTCACGATCGAGGCCCACGCCCGCTACGCCGCCGAGGCCCGGCGGCTTCTCGCGAGCGTCCGGGACCCGGTCTTTCGGGACCTTTTGGATCAGGAACTGCGCAAGAGACTTGGTCTCCGCTCTCCGCCTCCGCCGCCCGCCGGCCGCCGGCCCACGCGCGGCGGACGCCCTCCCGCCCCCGACGCCATGCGCCGCCTCCTTCACCTCCTCGTCCATCACCCGGAACTCGCCGCGGAACTTCCGGAAGAGGAGGAACTCGCCGCCTGGGAGTTTCGCGGAACCGAATTCCTCAAGCTCCTCCGCCGACGACT
>JAKAQQ010000058.1 GCA_021819635.1 Pseudomonadota bacterium | reverse complement strand
GGGGCTTCGGGGCCAAGGCCGGGCTCCTCCCCGCCCACGTCTGGCTCCCCGAAGCGCACCCGGCCGCGCCGTCGCCCGTCTCGGCCCTCATGAGCGGGGTGATGCTCGAAGTCGCCCTCTACGGCCTCATCCGTGTCGTCGGAATCCTCCGGCCCGAGCTCGCGCCCTGGTGGGGACTTCTCATCGTCGCGATCGGAAGCGTGAGCGGGCTCTACGGCGCCCTCTTCGCCGCGGTCCAGACCGACGTCAAGAGGCTCCTGGCCTATTCCTCGATCGAAAACATCGGGCTCATCGCCACCGCGTTCGGCCTCGCGCTGCTCTTTGCGACCGTCCACCAGACGCTCCTCGCCGCCCTCGCCCTCGTGGCCTGTCTCTACCTCTGCCTCAACCACACCGTCGGCAAGAGCCTCCTCTTCCTCGCCGCCGGCTCGGTCCTCCACGCCACGGGCGAACGCAACCTCGGACGGCTCGGGGGACTGCTCGAACGCATGCCGTGGGTCGGCACCACCGCGTTCTTCGGCGCGGCGGCGCTCGCCGGGCTTCCGCCCCTCGGGGGGTTCGTGGCCGAATGGCTCCTTCTCCAGACCTGGCTGACGACGCCCCGCGTCTTCGCCACCCCCTTCAACCTGCTCCTGCCGCTCGCCGCCGCGGTCTTCGTCCTCACCGCCGCCCTGGCCGCCTACGTCATGGTCAAGTTCTACACCGTGGCCTTCCTCGGCCGACCGCGGGAGGCCCGCCTCGTCCACGCTCACGACGCCGGCGTCGACGAACGGGTGGGGCTCGGAAGCCTCGCCGCGGCGGCCCTCGCGCTCGGCTTCATGCCCGGGGCGGTCGTAGCCTTCCTGGCCGTCGCGGCCGCCCGCGTCCTCGGCCCGGGCGCCGCCCTCGCGGGGGCGTCCGCCACGGTCGTGACCTTCGCCGAAACCGGCGTCGCCTACGCGCCCGTTCCGCTCGTCGTGACCGTCGCCGTTCTTCTCGCGGTCCTCGCCCTCGCGCTCCGGCGCACGGCCCCGGCCACCGCCCCGGCGCCCCTGTGGGCCTGCGGCGGCCCCCCCCCCGGCCCCCGCGCCCAGGACACGAGCGAGGGCTTCGGCCAGCCGATCCGCCGCATCTTCGCTCCCTTCTTCGTCGTCGAACGCCGCCTCCCCCAACCCGAGGACCTTCACCCCTACTACCGGGTGAGCGTCGCCGATCGCCTCGCGCTCCTCCTCTACGCTCCGCTGCCCGCCCTCCTCGAGCGCCTCACCCGGCTCGCGACGGGCCTTCAGCGCGGGCGGCTCGCCGTCTACCTCGCCCTCACCTTCGCCACCCTCGTCCTCGTCCTTGTCCTTCTCGGGATCCACGGCGCGTGATCGTCCCCCTCGCCCGCCTTGCCGCCACCCTTGCCAACACGGCGCTCCCGGTCGCCGCCGCTCCCCTCTGGCTCGGCTGGATCGGCCAGTGCCGGGCGTGGCTCCTCAACCGCCGCGGACCGGGCGTGCTCCAGCCCTACCGGGATCTCCGCAAGCTCTTCGCCAAGTCGCGCCTCGTTCCCGAGGGCGCCTCCGTCCTCTTCCGGATCAATCCCGCGCTGCAGTGGAGCCTCGCCGCCCTCGCCCTCGGGCTCATCCCGTCTTTCACCACCGACCCGCTTCTCGACCGGGCGGGCGACGCCATCGTGCTCGTCGGGATCCTCGCCGCCGCGCGGTTCGTCTCCGTCCTCGCCGCCGCCGACCTCGGGACACCGTTCGGAGGACTCGGGGCGAGGCGCGCCCTCCTCGTCGGGTTCCTCGCCGAGCCGGCCCTCCTCCTCGTCCTCATGACCGCGTCGCTCGCCGCCGGCACGACGTCGCTCGCGGGCATGGCCCGCGCGCTCACCGCGCGTCCGCCCGCCCTTGATCCGAGCCTGGTCTTCGCCGCGGCGGCGTTCGCGATGGTCCTGGTGGCCGAAAACGCCCGCCTCCCGATCGACAACCCCGCGACCCATCTCGAGCTCACGATGATCCACGAGGCGCTCGTCCTCGAGTACGCGGGCCCGGACCTCGCGCTCCTCGAGTGGGCGGGCGCGCTCAAACTCCTGGCCTTCGGGCTCCTCGGCCTCGTGCTCTTCGCCCCTTGGGTGCTCGCCGCCCCGGCGGCCGGCCCGCCCGCCCTCCTCCGCTCGCTCCTCCTCACCGGGGGGCTCCTCGCCGCCCTGGGCGCGCTCCTCGCCCTGGCCGAGACGGCAAGCGCCAAACTGCGCCTCTTCCGCGTGCCGGCGTTCCTCACCACCGCGTTTCTCGTGGCGACGATCGGGCTTCTCGTCCGCCTCGTCCCGGGGGTCGGCCCGTGATCCCGGCGCTGATCGATCTCGACGCCGCGCTCCTCCTCCTCGTCGCGTTCGCCATGCTGGGCGCGCGGCGGCTCGCCACCCTCATCAACCTCTTTGCGCTTGAGGGGGTGCTCCTGGCCGGGGCGAGCGCGCTCGCGGGGGTGGAGGACGGGCGGGTCGCGCTCGAGCAGGCGGCCCTTCTCACGCTGGTCCTGAAGGGTCTCGTCCTGCCGTTTCTCCTGCACCGCACACGGCGGGGCCTCGGGGTGCGCTGGGACGACGCCGCCCCGGCCCACTCGGTGGGCGTCCACCTCCTTGCCCTCGCGGTCGTGGTCGCGGCCTTCACGGAGGCCGCGCCCCTCGTCGCCGGCGGGGCGGGGCGCGATCTCGCGATGGGGCTCGCGGTCGTCGGCCTCGCGCTCCTCATGATGATCACGCGCCGCACCGCCCTCGCCCAGGTCGTGGGGTTCCTCACGCTTGAGAACGGGCTCCTCTTCGCCGCCGTGAGCGCCGTGCGGGGCATGCCGATGCTCGTCGAGCTCGGCATCGCCTTCGACGTCCTCGTCGTCACGGTGATCTTCGGGATCTTCTTCCTCCACATCCACCGTCAGTTCGACAGCCTCGACCTCGCCCGTCTGGAAACCCTGCGCGAAGAATGATCACGCTCTACCTGCTCCTGGTCGCTCTCCCGCTCCCGGTCGCCCTCGTCCAAGGGTTCCTCCGCCGCCCGCGGCCGATCCTGGTCCTCAACGCCGCGCAGAGCGTCCTTCTCCTCGCCCTCGGGACCGGTTTCGCGCTCACGGCCCACGGGGTCGAGGGCGCGGGGTTCGTCCTCGCCGACCCCTTCGCCCGCCTCCTCCTCGTGGTCACGCTCTTCGTCGGGGCCACGACCGCCGTCTTTGCCGTCCCCTACTTCCGTGCCCGCGTCGAGCGGCACCACCTCCCGCCGCGGCGGATCCGTCTCTTCGGCATCCTCTACCCGGTCTTTCTCGACACGGTGATCGTCGCCCTCACGAGCAACAACCTCGGGATTCTCTGGATCGCCATGGAGGCCGCCACCCTGGCGACCGTCTTCCTGGTCTCGCTCGAACGCAGCCCGCAGAGCATCGAGGCGGCGTGGAAGTACCTCATCCTCTGCGGTGTCGGCATCGCGCTCGCGCTCTTCGGCACCGTCCTGGTCGAGCTCGCGGCCGCGCCGGCCCACCTCCCGGTCGCCGAGCGGCTCCTCTGGAGCGCGCTCATGCACGCGCGCGGCGAGCTCGCCCCGGGCGCGATCACGACCGCCTTCGCCTTCCTCCTCGTCGGCTACGGAACGAAGGTCGGTCTCGTTCCCGTCCACCACTGGCTCCCCGACGCCCACGCGCAGGGGCCCGCGCCGGTCTCGGCCGTCCTCTCGGGCATCCTCCTCAACGTCGCCCTCGACCCGGTGGTCCGGGCCCAGGCGCTCGCCGAGGGGGCGCTCCGGTCGGATCTCCCGGGACTTCTCCTGATCGGCTTCGGCACCGTCTCCGTCCTCGTCGCCGCCCTCCTCCTCTGGCGGCAGAACGACCTCAAGCGCCTCTGGGCGTACTCGTCGATCGAGCACATGGGCCTCGCCACCCTGGGCTTCGGAATCGGAACGCCGCTCGCCGTGCTCGGGGCCACGCTCGAGATGAGCGTCCACGCGCTCACCAAGTCCTCCCTCTTCTTCACGACCGGGGTCGTGAGCCGCAGCCACAGGAGCCAGGACGTGCGCGCGATCCACGGCCTCCTCGGACGGACCCCGGTCCAGGGCACCGCGCTGCTCCTCGGCGGCTGGGCGATCCTGGGGCTCCCCCCCTTCGGCACCTTCGTGAGCGAGTTCCTGATCCTCTTGGCCGCCTTCGACCGTTCGCCCGTCCTGGCGCTGGTCCTCGTCCTCGCGCTTCTCCTCGCCTTCGCCGCCATCGCCGGACGTCTCCAGGGTCTCCTGTGGGGCGAGACCGGAAAAGCCCACCGTGCGGAGCGGGCGCTCCCGCTGCTCCCCGCCTTCGCGTCCCTCGCCCTCGTCCTCGTCTTGGGCGTCGTGCTCCCCCCGCCCTTCGCGTCCTGGTTCCACGCGACGGTTCCCCTCCTCGGGCTCCGGCCGTGATCGCGCGGGCGGCGGGCGATCTCGGGGCCGTCCCCGAGCGGTCCGCGGAACCGGGGGATCTCCCGGGGCTCGCCGCCGCGGCCCGCGAGGAGGGCGGCCGCCTCGTGAGCCTGTGGGTCGAGGACCACGACGCCGCACGGCCGCGCCTCTGCGTGGCCCTCGCCTGCGCCGCCTCGGGGCTCACGCTCCTCACGGTCCCCCTCGCGTCCCCCGCCGACGGCTACCCCTCCCTCGCCGGGATTTTCCCCGCGGCCGGGAGGCTCGAGCGGGCGGCGCGCGACCTCACCGGGATCGGCGCCGAGGGCGGCGATTCCCGCCCCTGGCTCCTCCACCCGCCCGCGCCCTACCCGTTCGTAACCGTGGGTGGCGAGGGCGTCCACGAGATCCCGGTGGGGCCCGTCCACGCGGGCGTCATCGAGCCTGGCCGTTTCCTCCTGAGCGTCGTCGGCGAGAAGATCCTGCGCCTCGAGGAACGCTTGGGCTACACCCACCGCGGCATCCCGGGGCTTCTCCGCGGACGCGACCTCGCGGCGGGGGCGCCCCTCGCCGCCCGCCTGGCGGGGGACACGACCGTGGGCTACGCCTGGGCGTACGCCCAGGCGGCGGAGACGATCCTCGGGCTCTCGCCCCCGCCCCGAGCGCACTCGCTCCGCGCCGTCGCCCTCGAACTCGAGCGCGTCGCCAACCACCTCGGGGATCTCGGCGCCCTCGGAACGGACGCCGGCTTCGCCTTCGGCGGCAGCCAGTTCGCCATCCTCAAGGAGGAGCTCCTGCGTCTGAACCGCACGCTCTTCGGCCGCCGCTACCTCATCGACCTCCTGCCGCCCGGGGGGGTGGCCTTCGACCTCGCGCCCACGGGGGCCCTCCGCCTCGAGCGGCACCTCGGGAAGCTCGCCCGGACCGCGGCCGAACTCCGCGCTCTCTACGACGACCACCCGGGGCTCCGCGACCGCTTCCGCTCGACGGGGATCGTGCCGACCGATCTCGCCCGCCGCCTGGGCCTCACGGGACTCGCGGCCCGCGCGAGCGGGATCGCCCGCGACCTCCGGGCCGAGCGTCCTTGCCCCCCCTACGCCCCCTTCCGCCTCGCCCCCGCGGTGCGTCACGAAGGCGACGTTCTCGCCCGGGCGGGGGTGCGTTTCGCGGAACTCGAGGTCTCGCTGGAACTCGTCCGCGCCCTTCTCGCCGACCTCCCGCCGGGACCGACCGCGCTCCCGCTGCCGCGCACGCCGCTCAAGGAACGGGGCTTCGGCTGGATCGAGGGCTGGCGGGGGCCGCTCTTCGTGAGCCTCCTCGCCGACCGTGGGGGCACGATCCGCGACGCCCATCTCCACGATCCTTCCTGGGAGAACTGGCCGGCGCTCGAGCACGCGGTCGTGGGCGAAATCGTCGCCGACTTCCCGCTCGTCAACAAATCCTTCAACCTCGCCTACAGCGCCGTCGATCTCTGACAGGGGGACCCGTGGACCGTTTCCTCAAGCGTCTCTTCCGCACCGGGCTTCTCCACGAGCCTCCGCCCCGGCCCGCGCGGGAGACCGTCGGGGGCTCGCCCCTCCCGCGGGCCTTCCGCCGGGCGCTGACCCTCCGCCACGTCGACGCCGGCTCGTGCAACGGCTGCGAGCTCGAGCTCCACGCCACCCAGAACGCCCACCACAACCTCGCCGCGCTCGGCGTCCGCTTCGCCGCGAGCCCCCGCCACGCCGACGTGCTCCTCGTGACGGG
>JAKAQQ010000057.1 GCA_021819635.1 Pseudomonadota bacterium | reverse complement strand
CCGTCTCGAGTTTCGGATCCCGACCCGGGGGCTGCTCGGATTCCACAGCGCCTACCGCATGCTCACGGCCGGGACCGGTCTCCTGCACCACCGCCCGGTCGGCCGCGCGCCCCTGCGGGCGCTGCGGCTCCCCGGGCGTGTTCAGGGGGCGCTCATCGCGAACGGCACCGGAGTCGCCGTGGCTTACGCCCTCTTCAACCTCCAGGAGCGGGGGCGCCTTCTCGTCGCGCCGGGCGAGCCGGTCTACGAGGGCCAGGTGATCGGCTTCCACGTGCGCGAGAACGACCTCACCGTGAACCCTCTTCGTGCCAAGGAACTCACGAACATCCGCGCCGCCGGGCGCGACGAGAACATTCTTCTCACTCCTGCCCTTCGTCTCGGGATCGAGGCGGCGCTCGAGCTCCTGACCGACGAGGAGCTTCTCGAGATCACGCCGACGAGTCTGCGCCTGCGCAAGCGTCTTCTGACCGAAGGGGAACGCCGGCGTGGAGCCCGCGGGCGGCGCGACGCCCCGTGAGGCCGGACGCGGGGTCGGGCGGCGGTATAATCGGACCGTCGCCCTGAGCACGAGGATCCGCCATGGCGGAGAAACACGAGAACCCGATGGGCACGCGCGGTTTTGCCTGCGTCGAGTTCGCGGCGCCTGATCCCGCGCCGCTGGCCGCCCTGTTCGAACGCATGGGTTTTGTCGTTTACGCCCGTCACCGCACCCTCCCCGTCACGCTCTACCGGCAAGGGCGCATCGACTTCCTCCTCAACGCCTCCCCCGACGGCCACGCCGCCGCCTTCGCCCGTGCCCACGGGCCCTCGGCCGTGGCCTTTGGAATGCGGGTCGAGGACGCGCGTCGCGCCTTTGACCGCGCTTGCACGCTGGGCGCACGGCCGGTGGAAAGCCGCCCCGAGACGCGGGCGCTCGGCGTCCCCGCGCTTTCCGGGATCGGGGGGAGTCTTCTCTACCTCGTCGACGATCACGAAGACGATCTCGAGGTCTACCGGGGAGACTACGCGCTCGTCGCCGGGCTCGAGCGGCATCCGCACGGCTGCGGGCTCGAGACGATCGACCATCTGACGCACAACGTCGGGCGCGGGCAGATGAACACCTGGGCGGGCTTCTACGAGAAGTTTTTCAATTTCCGCGAGGTCCGCTATTTCGATATCAAGGGGCGCAAGACCGGGCTTGTCTCCCGGGCGATGACCAGCCCCGACGGCAATGTTCGTATTCCGATCAACGAATCGGCCGACGACAAATCGCAGATCGCCGAGTATCTGCACGCGTACCGGGGCGAGGGGATCCAGCACGTGGCGCTCTCCACCCGCGACGTCTTCGGTTCTGTCGAGTCGCTGCGCGCGCGGGGGCTCCCTTTCCTCGACACCCTCGACGCGTATTACGAGATGGTCGACGAGCGCATTCCCGGCCACGGGGAAGATCTCGAACGGATGCGCCGCAACCGCATCCTCATCGACGCCGATCCGGAAACCCACCGCCGCCTGCTTCTGCAGATCTTTACCGAGAATGTCATCGGCCCGATCTTCTTCGAGATCATCCAGCGCAAGGGGAACCAGGGCTTCGGGGAGGGCAACTTCCGGGCGCTCTTTGAGGCCATGGAGCGCGATCAGGAGCGCCGCGGGGTGCTCTGAGCTCCTCCGCACGTGTGACCACAGGGGAAGCAACCATGCCCGAATTCATCCGCACGCCCATCGTCGAAGGCCAGGCGTCGCGTCAAGCGCACGCCGACCTTCCCGACGGCACGTACGAGCGCGAGCTGGGACGCGAAGGGTTTTTTGGCCCGGTCTCGCACGTCCATCACCGACACCCGCCCACCGGGTGGACGTCGTTCGAGGGTCCGCTGCGCCCGCGGGCCTTCGACACCGTGAAGCTCGCCGACTTCGGCCCTTCGCCCTGGGACGCCGTCGAGCTCTTCGCGAACGCCGCCCTCCGCTTCCGCGTCTGGGCCTCCGAGCGCAGCATGGATCATCTTGTCCGCAACAGCGACGGCGACGAGCTCCTGTTCGTGCACGCCGGGGCCGGGGCGCTCTTTTGCGACTACGGGCACCTGGCGTTGCGGGAGGGCGATTACGTGGTGCTGCCGCGGGGCACGATGTGGCGCCTCGAGGTGAGCGAACCCGTGCGGCTCCTCCTCCTCGAGGCCACGAACGAGAGTTACAAGCTTCCGGACCGCGGGCTCATGGGGCCGAACGCGATCTTCGACACCGCCGTCCTCGACGTTCCCCGTCTCGACGAGGCCTTCCGCGCCCAGCAGGACGAGCGTCCCTGGCGGGTTCGGGTGAAGAAACAGCAGGCCGTCTCGACCCTCACCTACCCCTTCAACCCCCTCGACGCGGTCGGCTGGCACGGCACCCTGCACCCGGTGCGGCTCAACTGGCGCGACATCCGCCCGGTGATGAGCCACCGTTACCACATGCCGCCCTCGTCGCACACGACCTTCGTGGCCCCGCGCTTCGCGGTCTGCACCTTTGTGCCCCGTCCGTTCGAGACCGATCCGCGGGCGATCAAGGTGCCGTTTTTCCACAGCAACGAGGATTACGACGAGATCATCTTCTACCACGCCGGGGAATTCTTCTCGCGCGACAACATCCATCCCGGCATGATCACCCTTCATCCCAGCGGGTTCAACCACGGCCCGCATCCGAAGGCGCTGCGCAACATCTACGCGCCCAAAGCGCCGGGCACGAACGAGGTAGCGGTCAACATCGACGCGCGCGATCCGCTTGAGGTGACGCCGGCGGCCTCGCCGATCGAGTGGACGGGCTACGTCGATTCCTGGAAAACGCCCGCGGGATGACCGCGGGCCGTCGTCCCCGGGCCGGGCGCGCCCGGGGGGGGCAACACACACGAACGCGGGGGGAATCCGCGCGCGAAGAGCTGAGGAGAAAGCATGAAATTCGCCACCCTTGACGAAGGCGGCCCGGACGGGGTTCTGCTCGTCGTCTCGAGCGACCTCGGCCACGCCGTGCGTGCCGACGATATCGTCCCGAGCCTCCGCGAGGCTCTCGAATCCTGGGACCACTGTCGGGAGGCGCTTGAGGAGCGGGCCCGAGCGCTGGCGGAGGGCCGCGTGCGCGCGCGCGTGTTTCCGTTGGAAACACTGCCGCTGTGTGCCTGTCTTCCCCGCGCGTTCCAATTCGTCGACGGGAGCGCGTACCTTGCCCACGTCGAGCGCGTCCGTCGTGCCCGGGGCGCCGAGATGCCCCCGAGTTTTCTCACCGACCCGCTCATGTACCAGGCGGTGAGCGACGCGTTTCTGGCGCCGCGGGCGCCGATCGTGGCCCTCGACGAAGCCCACGGCATTGATTTCGAGGCCGAAGTCGGTGTGATCACGGCGGCGGTGCCGGCCGCGGCCGACCGGACGACGGCGCGGGCGGCGATCCGGCTCGTCACCATCCTCAACGACGTCTCGCTGCGCGAACTCATCCCGTCCGAGCTCGCCAAGGGGTTCGGCTTTCTCCAGAGCAAGCCGTTGTCGGCGCTGGCCCCCGTCGCCGTCACGCCGGACGAACTCGCGCCCCACTGGCGTGACGGCCGGCTCCATCTTCCCCTCGTCAGTCAGGTCAACGGGGAAACGATCGGTCGCCCCGACGCCGGGGCGGACATGCAGTTTGGCTTCGACGAGTTGATCGTGCACGCCGCCCGCACCCGCCCGCTCGGCGCGGGCACCCTCGTCGGTTCGGGGACGGTGGCCAACCGCGACGAGGGACGCGGCTGTTCGTGCCTGGCCGAGCGCCGCGTGCTGGAACTGCTGCGCGACGGCCGCGTACGGACGCCGTTTCTCCGGTTCGGGGACCGCGTGCGGATCGAGACGACGGACGGGGAGAGTCGTTCCGTGTTCGGGGCCATCGAACAGAAAGTCGTTCGCGCCGTCCCGCCCGCTTTATGAAACTCTACAGCTACTGGCGCAGTTCTGCGGCCTACCGCGTTCGCCTCGCGCTCGCGTACAAGGCCGTGGCTTACACGACGGTGCCGGTCCATCTCTTGGCCGGCGGCGGCGAGCAGCACCGGGCGGCGTACCGCGCGCTCCAGCCGCAGGGTCTCGTCCCCGCTCTGGTCGACGACGACGGGACGGTGCTGTTCCAGTCGCTGGCCATCCTCGAGTATCTCGAGGAGCGGTACCCGGGGCCGCCGCTTCTGCCGGCCGGGAGCCGCGACCGCGCCTTCGTCCGTGCGTTCGCCCTGGCTCTGGCCTGCGATGTCCATCCGCTCAGCAACCTGCGTGTCCTCCGCTATCTCGAGGACCCCCTGGGGGCCGACGAGGACGCCCGCGGGCGCTGGATACGGCACTGGATCGGCTTGGGGTTCGAGGCCTGCGAATCCATGATCGCCCGTCGGGGAGCGGAGGGGCCTTTCGTCTGCGGGCCGGGACCCACTTTCGCCGAGGTCTGCCTGGTGCCCCAGCTCTACAACGCCCGCCGTTACGGGTGCGACCTTTCCCCGTACCCCGGCCTTCTCCGCGCCGACGAGGCGGCCCGTGCGCTTCCGTCGTTCGCCGCCGCCGTGCCCGAGCGCCAACCGGACGCCCCGGCGGGAGGGGGCGCTTGAACACCCCGGCGCTCCTCGCCGCCCCGGGATTGTGGATCGCGGCGGCGCTTCTCGTCGCTCTGGCGTCGGCGTACCGGCGCGTGCCCCTCCTTCTCTGGAGCGGGACACTCACCCTTCTTTTCCTGATCTCTTCGGGGCTTGGGGTCTGGACGCTTCCCGCTCTCGTCGTCGGCTGGCTCCTGTGGATCCTTTTGCTGGCCCTTCTTTACGTGCCGGCTTTCCGCCGCCCGCTCACCGGGGCCCTCTACGAGCGGGGACTGCGTGCCGAGTGGCCACGGCGCCTGCTGGACGGGGAGGAGGGACGCACGCACCACCCGATGCCCTGGCTCAAGCGCTTTACCGAGGGGGGCGCTGGCCCCGACGTCCCGGAGACGCGGGCGGCGGTGGAGTCCCGAGGTCCGGGCGAAGACGCCCGTGCGGTTCTCGAGCGGATCCTGGCCCGCCTCGATCCGTGGAAGGTGGAGACGCAAGGTCTTGGGGTGAGCGAGGAGATCGTCGAGGCTCTCCGGGCCGCCGGCTGGTACGGACTCCAGACCGGTGTGGAGCCCACGGCGGCCAGCCGCTCGGCCCGCGACGCCCCGGCTCTGGCCCTCATGGCCTCGCGCTCTCCCAGCTTGGCCGCCGGTGCGGCGCTCACGGGCAACTACGAGTTCGCGGCGCTCCTTCCCGAGGGGGCGTCTCCACCCCCGTGGTTCCCGGAGGATCTCGCCGCCTCGCTCGGTGACGGCGCCGTGCGGACGCTCTTCCTTGATGACCGGGGCCTGGCCCGGAGCGGTTCGTCGCGGGCGGTGGTCGACCGTCGCCGGCACGAAAACCGTGACGACGTTTTGGGGATCGCGATCGATCTTGAGGTGTACGATCTCCCATGCCCGGCCGGGATTACGCATCTTGCGCTCCTCGTCCGGCCGTCCGATCCCCGGCATTACCTGGGGGAGACCGACGACACGGGGTCGGTTGTGGTTCTCGTCCCGCGCGCGCACCCGGCCCTCGTGTGGGGGACCGCGCAGCGCGCCTTCGGGCTGGGGCTCCCGCTCGCCGATCTCCGCGTTCGCGATCTCTTTCTGTCTTGGGACAGTCTGATCTTCCACGAGGGCAACGTTCCCGGCATGGAACGCCGTCTTCTGGCGCAACGCCGCCGGCACGCCGTGCTGGCGAGCGGGGCTCTGGTCGCCGGCGGCCTCGCTTCGATCGCCGCCCGCGCGGGGGCGCAAGTGCTCCTCGACCGGAACGAGGACCGGGAGGAGAAACGCCGGCCGGCCGCCCCCGATCTCCTGGCGGTGATTGCGCGCGAAGTTCTCGTGGTCGACAACGTGTTCGACGCGTTTGTGGCCTTCGACCGGACCCTGGGGGACGAGCCCGAGCTTGCCGCCCTCCTTGGCGGTCGCAGTTCGCTCCACGCCGCCCGTGCTCTCGCCTGCGCCCGCCGGCTGATCGGCCGCCGCGCGATCAGCGCCGAGCGGCGCAACCCCCTGGGCCCGTACCTCATGCTGCCGGCGCTGCTCGAGGCCCTGTTCGACTCCCCCGCCGGCGCCCACGCCGCCGAGGCGTGGCGCCTGGCCCGGCGGCTGCATCCCAACTTCGACACCTACGTGCGTCAGTTGCTCACGCCGGAAGCGGGGCCGCGG
>JAKAQQ010000056.1 GCA_021819635.1 Pseudomonadota bacterium | reverse complement strand
CTCTTCCGGGGGCGCCGCCGCCCGCGCGCCAAGCCCGCCGTAGGCGTCCGTCCGCGGGTCGCGGAGGAACGGCCAGCGCCGCCTCTGCTCTTCGGTCGCTTCGGGCTCGAGCGTGGCGAGGAGCACCGTCTCCTCCGTGGCGCCTGCCGCCGCCGTCACGCCGCCGAAGACGTCGGTGACGAAGCTTCCGCCCCAGAACTCCAGGCCCGGGGTCGCCCCCGAGGGGTCGTCCTCGCGACCGACCCTGTTCGCGACGAGAACCGGCAGCGCGTTGGCGACCGCGTGCGCGCGCTGGACGATCTCCCAGGCCGCCCGTTCCGCCCGGCGCACGGGTTCGGGGTCACGCGGGTCCCAGCCGATCGCCGTCGGGTAGAGGAGGAGATCCGCCCCGGCCAGCGCCATGAGCCGTGCGGCCTCCGGGAACCACTGGTCCCAGCAGACGAGGGTCCCGAGCGCGAGGGTCCCGTCGCGGACCGGTACGAAACCGAGGTCGCCCGGGGCGAAGTAGTACTTCTCGAAGAAGTTGGGGTCGTCCGGGATGTGCATCTTGCGGTAGATCCCGGCGAGTCGGCCACGGGCGTCGAGAACGACGGCGGTGTTGTGCCCGAGTCCCGGAAGGCGTCGCTCGAAGAGCGAGGTCACGGCCGTGATCCCGAGGCGCCGGCATTCTTCCCCGAGCCAAGCGGTCGTGGGGCCGGGGACGGGCTCGGCCCGTCCGTGCCCCTCGGGCCGGGCGCACTGGGCGGGGTAGGGGTCAAAGACGAGTTCCGGGAGGAGGACGAGGCGGGCGCCGGCCGCGCGCGCCGAGTCGAGGAATCCGCGCACGCGCTCCCGCTGCCGCGCCCGGTCGGGGTCCACGCGGCACTGGACGACGGCGGCGGTGACGCTCACGCGTGCCCCCCGGGGGGGGCGGCGAAGACCCCCGCGGGGAGCGTCATCGTCGCGCAGTGGAGGCTCCCGTACTGGTGGACGAGGCCACGGGCGGGGACGGAGAGGACCTCGCGGTCGGCGAAGACCTCCGCGAGCCGGCGGCGGGCCTCGGCGTCGGCGCCGCCCCCGTAGGCGGGGACGAGCACGCGGCCGGGGACGACGACGAAATTGCAGTAGTTCGCCGGGAGAGGCTCCCCGTCCTCCCCACGGAGTGGATCGGGGCAAGGCAGGGGGACGAGTGTGTAGGGTTGCCCGCGGCGGTCGCGGAGCGCGCGGAGTTCCGCCCCGAGGTCTTCCTCCGTGCCGTCCTGATAGACGAGGAGATCGGGGGTGGCGAAACGCGCGAGGGTGTCGATGTGCCCGTCGGTGTCGTCGCCCGGGAGCGCCCCGCGCTCGAGCCAGAGAACGCGTCGGGCCCCGAGGGTTTCGGCGAGAAGACGTTCCCAAGCCGCCCGGCTGGGGGGATCGGGGTTGCGGCCGGGATCGAGGAGGCAGCGGCTCCGGACGAGGAGCGTCCCCGCCCCGTCGCTCTCGACGTTCCCGCCCTCAAGGACGGCCTCCACGCGGCGGAGGGGAAGCGCCCCGAAGAACCCCCCGGCGGCGAGACGCCCGACGAGGCGGTCGTCGTCCTCCGCCGGGTATTTCCCCCCCCAGCCGTTGAAGCGGAAATCGAGGAGCTCGGTCCCGTTCCCCCGGCGCACGGCGAGGGGCCCCGTGTCGCGTGTCCAGACGTCGTCGTAGGGGAGCGGGGCGGTGAGGAACCGCCCGCGTCCGCGGCTTCCGAGCCGGTCCTCGAGCCGCCGTCCGCTCTCCGCGTCGGGGACGAGGAGGAGGACGTCGGAGGTGTCAAGGAGCGCAGCGAGGAGCGCCTCGGTGTCGGCCCGCGCCTCGGCGAGGCTGCGGCGCCAGCCGCCGCCCGCCCGCGGCCAGGCGGCGAGAACGCTCCCCCCTCCTTCCCACTCGGCGGGCAGACGGGCCTCGCCCGCCGTCCCCCTCATGCCCCGCCGCCGTGGGGGGGGTAGACGCGGGGCGGGGTCCACGGCCGGGTGACGACCGCCCGGAGGACGAGCCGGCGTTCGAAATACACAATGAAGCGGGGGTAGACCCAGCGGGTGATCGGCGGCCGGCCGACGGGAGGGAGCACGTGCGCGGGCGGCCCCCAGAGCGCGCGGACGTTGGCCATCGTCATGAAGTGCAACGGCAGGCGGATGGGTCGGGCCGCCGCGGGGACGGCCAGGGTCGCCAACACGAGGGCGGCGAAGGGAGCGGTTAAGATACGCACAAGACACCTCCTTCGGGGAGATCTCCGTCCGGTCCCTCCCGCGGGCCGACGGTTGCCCCACGTACGACAGTGTACGCGTCCGGAGGGTCGAGGTTCGTCGCTCCCCCCGGTGGAAGCATGCCCCGTCTGCTCGCCCCTGTCCTGGCCTGGCGCTATTTCCGTGGCCGGAGGCGGAGTTTCGTCTCCCTCGTGGGGGCGCTTGCCACCCTCGGACTCGTGGTCGGGGTGGCGGCGCTCGTCACGGTGCTCTCGGTCATGAACGGCTACGAGCGGACGATGCGCCGGCGCATCGTCGGCATGACCGCCGCCGTCGACGTCATGGGTTTCCACCAGCACATTGCCCGTTGGCAGCACGTCGCCGCCGTGGCCCGCGGGAACCCGCTCGTCCGTGGCGCGCTCCCCTACGTCTCGGGCCAGGGCATGCTCTCCTACCACGGGGCCATCGCCGGCGTGCGCGTCGAGGGCGTCGATCCCGCCCGGGCGCGGGCGGTCCTCGACCTCGGCCGGCGCATGGTGGCCGGGCGGCTCCGGGCCCTCGACCGGCACCCCTGGGGGATCGTTCTCGGGAAAGATCTCGCCCTCGCGCTCGGGGTCTGGAAAGGCGGCCACGTCGTCCTGCTCGTCCCCGCCGGCCTCGTGGGCCCCTTCGGGGTGATCCCGCGTCTGCGGACCTTCCGGGTGGTGGGGATCTTCGACGCCGGGGACTACGCCTACGACGCCACCATGGCCTTCACCGCCCGACACGCCGCCCGCGTGCTCTTCGGGCTTCCGCCGGGGACGGTGAGCGGGGTGCGTCTCCGCGTGCCGCGCCTCATGCGGGCCCCGCGCGTCGCCCGCTGGCTCGTCCGTCGCCTCCACGGCGGCTACTTCGTGAGCGACTGGATCTACGCCCACCGCCATCTCTTCAAGGCGATCGCGATCGAGAAGCTCACGATGTTCACGATCCTCCTCCTCATCGTCGCTGTGGCCGCCTTCAACATCGTGGCCTCGCTCGTCATGGTCGTTACCGACAAGCAGGGCGACATCGCCATCCTGCGCACGCTCGGCGCGTCCACGCGCACGGTGATGGGGGTTTTTGTCGTCCAGGGGATGATCGTGGGCGTCCTCGGCATCGGCCTCGGCCTTGCCTTCGGGGTGCTTTTGGCGCACAACGTCGAACCCGTCGTCCTCTTCCTCAAGGACGTCTTCGGGATCGACCTCTTCCCGTCCCGCATCTACCAGATCGGCACGCTCCCTTCGCACGTCGAGCTCGGGCAGGTCGTGACGGTGGCGCTGGCCGCCCTCGGGGTCACGTTCCTCGCCACGCTCTACCCGGCGTGGCGGGCGAGCCGTGTCGTGCCGGTCGAGATCCTGCGCCATGAGTGAGACGCCCCACGCGCTCGAGGCCCGGGGGCTCGTCAAGAGTTACCGCGACGGCGCCCGCCGCATCGAGGTCCTCCGCGGCCTCGATCTCGCCGTGCCCCCCGGCGCCTCCCTTGCCGTTCTCGGCGCCTCGGGGTCCGGCAAGAGCACGCTCCTGCATCTTCTGGGCGGGCTCGACCGGCCCGAGCGCGGCGAGGTCCACGTCGAGGGCCGCGACCTCGCGCGCCTCGGCGGGCGCGCGCGGCTCCTCTTCCGCAACCGCCGCTTGGGTTTCGTCTACCAGTTCCACCACCTGATCGCCGAGCTTTCGGCCGCCGATAACGTGGCCCTTCCCCTCGTTCTCGGCGGGCGTTCGTGGCGGGCGGCGCGGGGGGAGGCCGCGGCGCTTCTCGCCCGGGTCGGTCTCGGCGAGCGGGCCGGCCACCGCCCGAGCATGCTCTCGGGCGGGGAACGCCAGCGGGTCGCCATCGCCCGGGCGCTCGTCGCCCGCCCCGCCCTCGTCCTCGCCGACGAACCGACGGGCAACCTCGATCCCGTGACCGGCGAGGACGTCGTCCGCCTCCTCCGCGAGCTCCCGCGCGCCCAAGGCGCGGCCCTCGTCGTCGCCACCCACGATCCTCACCTCGCCCGGGCGCTCGACCGCCGCCTCGTCCTCCGTGACGGGCGTCTCGCGGAGGAAGGGGAGGCCGCTCCGGCCCCGCTATGATGGGCCGGAATCCGTTCTCGCCCGGGAGGCGCCCCCATGCTTGAACTCCTCGAGGCCGGAGGCTGGGTGATGCTGCCGCTCGTCCTCGCCGCCGTTGTGGCCACGGCGGTGGTGCTCGAGCGCCTCTGGGCGCTCCGCCGCGCGCGCGTCGCGCCGCCGCATCTCACCGCCCAGGTCTGGGGCTGGTTGCGCGAGGGGGCACTCGGGGAAGAGCGTCTCGAGTCGGTCCGCCTGGGTTCGCCCCTGGGGCGCCTTCTCGTCCTCGGTCTCACGCTGAGCGGCGAGCCCGCGGAGATCCTGCGCGAGCGGCTCGAGGACGCCGGCCGGCAGACGGCGCACGAGCTCGGGCGCTACCTCAACACCCTCGGGACGATTGCGGCCGTCTCCCCCCTCCTCGGGCTCCTCGGGAGCGTGCTCGGGATCATGCGCGCCTTCACCCGAATCTCCGCCCACGGGGCGGGCGACCCGCGTCTTCTGGCCGGCGGGGTGGCCGAGGCCCTCGTCGCCACCGCCGCCGGTCTCACCGTGGCCATCCCGGCCCTCGTCGCCTACCGCCTCCTCCGCGGACGGGTGCAGGAGCTCACGATCCGCCTCGAGCACGAGGTCGGCGCGTTCCTCGACGCCGTCCGCCGCCGGCGCCCGGGGGAGGGCCGCGCCCCGTGAGGTTCGCCCCCGACGAGCCGGAGAGCCCGGAGCTCAACGTCGTCTCGTTCATCGACATCCTCCTCATGCTCCTCGTCTTCTTCATGATGTCGACGACCTTCATCCGCACCGCCCACATCGCCGTGACGCTCCCGCGCGCGGCGGTGGGCCGCGCGCCCATGCGGCCCGGGGTGGTCATCAGCATCGACCGTGAGGGGCGCTACTACGTCGACGGGGAGGCCCTCGGGCGTTCCGGACCGCGGGCGCTGCGGCGCGCCCTCGCCCGTTTCGCCGGTGGCCGGCGGAACCTCCCGGTCACCATCCGTGCCGACGCCCGCGTCGATTACCAGGCCGTGGTGACGGCGATGAGCGTTGCCGGGTCCATGGGGTTCGTGCGCCTCAACCTCGTCACCACCGCGCGGCCCCGACCCCCGTCGCCCCCGCCGTCGTGAACGTCTCCTCCGAACCGGTCCCGCGCGCGACCCTCCGCCGCCTCCTCCGTTACGTCCGCCCGCACTGGGCGATTCTCGCCGGCGCGCTCGCCGCCATGACGGTGACCGCCCTGACCCAGCCGCTCTTCGCCGCGCTTCTCAAGCCGCTGCTCAACGGCAGCTTCGCCCACCGCCCGGTGGCCTACCTCCACTGGATTCCGCTCTTCGTCTTCCTCCTCTTCGTCGTCCGGGGGGTGAGCGCCTTCGTCTCGAACTACGGCATGGCGTGGGTCGGGCGGCGCGTCGTTGAACACCTGAGGGGGGATCTCTTCGACCATCTCCTCGGGCTCCCCGCCGCCGAGTACGACCGCCGCTCGCCGGGGACGCTCGTCTCGATCTTCAGCTACAACGCCGAGCAGGTCGCGACGACCGCCTCGGGATCGCTCACCATCCTCGTCCGCGACGCCCTCACCGTCCTCGGCCTCGTCGCCTGGCTCCTCTACCTCGACCCGCTCCTCACCCTGACCGTCTTCGTCGTGGCCCCCCCGACCCTGGCCGTCGTCCGCGGCCTCGGCCGCCGGTTCCGCAGCGTGAACCACCGCATCCAGACCTCGATGGGGGAGGTCACGCGTCTCGCCGAGGAGGCCATCGCCGCCCACGTGGTCGTCAAGACCTACGGCGGTCACGCGGTCGAGAGCGCGCGTTTCGCGCGCGAGAACGCCCACAACACCCGGCTCAACATCAAGCTCGCGGCGACCATGGCGCTCTCGAGCCCGGCGGTGCAGCTCGTCGCCGGCCTCGGGCTCGCGGCGATCATCGAGCTCGCCCTCTTCGCCCCCCTCTTCCGGGTG
>JAKAQQ010000055.1 GCA_021819635.1 Pseudomonadota bacterium | reverse complement strand
TCGGCCACCGCGCTCTCGATCTTCTTACGGTCGCTCGCCGCCTCGCCCACCCCCATGTTGAGGGTGATTTTGACGAGGCGCGGCACCGCCATCGGGTTGTCGTAACCGAAGCGCGCGCGGAGGTCGGGGACAACGCGCTCGCGGTACTGGCGTTCGAGACGGGGAATGTAGGCGCGCTCAGACATCGACGACCTCTCCGTTGGAACGGAAGACACGCACCTTGCGTCCGTCGACGAGGACCCGGAACCCCACCCGGTCGGCCTTGCGCGTGACGGGGTTGTAGAGCGCGACGTTCGAAATGTGGAGCGGGGCCTCCTGCTCCACGATCCCGCCCGTCACCCCCTTCTGGGGGTTCGGACGCTGGTGCTTCTTGACCGTGTTGATCCCCTCGACGACGACGCGTTCGCCGAGGACACGAAGCACGGCCCCGCGCCGACCCTTGTCCCGGCCGGTCAGGACCACGACTTCGTCGCCACGCCGGATGCGTTTCATGCCGGACATCCTCACAGAACCTCGGGCGCGAGAGAAGCGATACGCATGAAGCGTTCGGTCCGGAGCTCGCGCGTCACCGGGCCAAACACGCGGGTGCCGATCGGCTCGAGTTTGCCGGTCAGGAGCACCGCCGCGTTGGTGTCGAAGCGGATGACCGAGCCGTCGGGACGGCGCACGCCCTTGCGCGTGCGCACGACCAAGGCGTCGTAGACCTCGCCCTTCTTCACCTTGCCGCGCGGCATGGCCTCCACCACGCTCACCTTGATCACGTCCCCGATGGCGGCGTAGCGCCGCCGCGAGCCGCCCAGCACCTTGATGCAGCGCAGCCGTTTCGCCCCGCTGTTGTCGGCGGAGAGGAGCACGGTCTCCATCTGGATCACGACACACCCTCCGTCCCGGACGGGACCCGGGCCGCCTCGGGCTCGCGCCCCAGCACCTCGGCCACGTCCCAGGCCTTGCGCTTCGCGCGCTTGCGGGACGGGACGATCCGCACGAGGTCGCCCTCACGGCAGCGCCCCTCGGCGTCGTGCGCCATGATCCGCGAACGCATGCGGACGTACTTGCCGTAGCGCGGGTGGCGGATCAGGGTCTCGACCACGACGACCACGGATTTCTGCATGCGGGCGCGATCGACGCGCCCGACGCGCCCCCGCGGGGCGGACGACTCTGGCGTGCTCACGGGCGTTTCTCCTCGCCGGGACGGGCGGCGTTCAGCCGGGTGAGGGCCCGCGCCAGGGCCCGACGGGCGGCGCGGATCTCGTGGGTTTTGGGCAGCTGCCCGACCGCGTGCTGCATGCGAAGACGAAAGAGCTGCTGCCGGGTCTCGCGCGCGAGGGTGCGCAGCTCCTCGGAGCTCTTGCCCAGAAGACGGTCGCGGCTCATGACAGATGCCTCGCCACAAAGACGGTGCGGACAGGAAGCTTGGAGGCGGCGAGGCGCAGCGCCTCGCGGGCGACGTCTTCGCTCACCCCTTCCATCTCGTAGAGCACGCGGCCGGGCTGGATGCGCGCCACCCAGTACTCGACGTTGCCCTTGCCGCTCCCCATGCGGACCTCGAGCGGCTTGCGCGAGACCGGGAGGTCGGGGAAGACCCGGATCCAGATCTTGCCGCCGCGGCGCACGTAGCGCGTGATCGCCCGCCGCGCCGCCTCGATCTGGCGGGCGGTGAGCCGCCCGCGCGAGACGGCCTTGAGGCCGAAATCGCCAAAGGCGACCGTGTTCCCGACCTGGGCAAGCCCACGGTTGCGGCCTTTTTGCTGTTTGCGGTATTTGGTGCGCTTCGGCTGCAGCATGCCCTTACCCCATGGCCTCGAGGGCCGGAGCCGGGACGCGGGCCCGTTCCTCCCCGTTGAAGATCCAGACCTTGACGCCGATCACCCCGTAGGTGGTGCGCGCGATGGCAAAGCCGTAGTCGATGTCCGCGCGCAGCGTGTGGAGCGGGATCCGCCCCTCGCGGAACCAGTCGCTGCGGGCGATCTCGGCGTCGTTGAGCCGGCCCGAGACACGAACCTTGATGCCGAGCGCCTTCGACTGCATCGCCCCGGCGATCGCCCGCCGTACCGCCCGCCGGTACATGATCCGGCGCGTGATCTGGTCGGCGATGTCCGCGGCGACGAGGCTCGCGTCAAGCTCGGGATTCTTGATCTCGGTGATGTGGATGTTGAGATTCTTGTCGTCGATGGTGACGCCCTGCGAGCGCGCGATGCCGAGGACGATTCCGCGGAGATCGCCCATGCGCTTGTCGTATTCCGCCTTCTTGCCGATGAGGTGCCCCTGGCGGGCGGCGTGGATCACGATGTCGAGGGGATCGCCCTTGCGCGGATCCAGGGTCCGCTTGATCTCGATCTGCCCGATCCGCGCCTCGGGGTACGTGGCGAGGAGCTTCTGGCGAATGGCGTGGTCGAGACGGACACCGCGGACGTAGTCGCGCCGCTCCCCGTACCACGTCGAGGACCAGTTGTGGGTAATGCCGAGACGGAACCCGACGGGATGGACCTTCTGACCCATGGCAGGACCTCAGCGCGTGTCGACGGCCACGGTCACGTGGCACGTCCGCTTGATGATGACGTTCGAGCGGCCGCGCGCCCGGGCGTGGAAACGGCGAAGGCGCGGCCCTTCGTCGACGGTGACACGCACGACGCGCAGAAGATCGACGTCCGCCCGCCGGTTGTGCTCGGCGTTGGCGACGGCCGACTCGAGCACGTTGCGGACAATGCGGGCGGCGTCCTTCTCGCAGAAGCGGAGGATGCGCAGCGCTTCGCCCACGTCCTTGCCGCGGATGAGGTCGGCGACAAGCCGGCACTTCTGCGGCGAGAGGCGGGCGTAGCGGTGGCGGGCGAAGGTCTCCATCGACGTCTCTTCAGGGCTCATTTCGTCGCTCCCGGCGTCTTCTTGTCCGCCGTGTGACCCTTGAAGGTGCGCGTCGGGGCAAACTCCCCGAGCTTGTGACCGACCATGTTTTCGGTGACGAAGACCGGCACGTGCTGGCGCCCGTTGTGCACGGCGATGGTCAGGCCGACCATGTCGGGCACGACCATCGAGCGCCGGGACCAGGTCTTGATCGGGCGCTTGCTCTTGCTCGCCACCGCCTCGGTGACCTTGTCGGCGAGATGAGGGTCGACAAACGGACCCTTGCGAACGGATCGCGGCACGGTCTATCTCCTCACTTCTTGCGGCGCCGGCCGACGATCATCCCGTCGGTGCGCTTGTTGTGACGCGTCTTGTAGCCCTTGGCCGGCTGGCCCCAGGGCGACTGCGGATGGTTGCCCTTCCCGCGGCCCTCGCCGCCGCCGTGCGGGTGGTCGACCGGGTTCATGGCCACCCCGCGCACCGTCGGGCGGATGCCGCGCCAACGCTTGGCCCCGGCCTTGCCGTAGGTCCGGAGGCTGTGGTCGGGGTTGCTGACCTCGCCCACCACCGCGCGGCACTCGACGTGGACACGCCGCTGCTCGCCCGAGCGGAGGCGAAGGACGGCGTAGCGGCCGTCGCGGGCGACGAGTTGGGCCGAGGCGCCCGCCGAGCGTGCGAGCTGGGCGCCGCGTCCGGCCTTGATTTCGATGCAGTGCACCAGGCTGCCGACGGGAATGTTGCGCAGCGGGAGCGCGTTGCCCGGGCGAATCGGGGCCTGCGCCCCGGAGAGGATCTCGTCGCCGGCGGCGAGCTGCCGGGGCGCGATGATGTAGCGGCGCTCGCCGTCGGCGTAGAGCACGAGAGCGATGTGCGCGCTCCTGTTGGGGTCGTACTCGAGACGTTCGACACGGCCCGGCACCCCATCCTTGTCGCGGCGGAAGTCGATCACACGGTAGAGGCGCTTCGCCCCGCCGCCGCGGTGACGGACGGTGACGCGGCCGTGGGCGTTGCGTCCACCCTTGTGGGGGAGACGGGTCACCAGCGCCCGGCACGGCTCTCCGTGGTGGAGATCCGGACGGGGCACATCGACACGAAATCGGCGGCCGGGCGAGGTGGGGCGGGCTTTGACGGTGGCCATGGCGATCTTCCTGGGCTCAGCTCTCCGCCTCGACGGGCGGGGTACCGAGATCGAGTTGCTGCCCCGGGGCGAGGCGCACGTAGGCAATCTTGCTGTCCACCCGGCGCCCGAGGCGGCCGGCGAAGCGCTTGATCTTGCCGCGGCGTCGAAGGACGTTCACCTCGAGAACGGTGACGCCGAAAACCGCGGCCACGGCCCGGCGGATCTCGTCCTTGGTCGCGCCGGTCCGGACACGCAGCGCGTACTGGCCCTGGCCGGAGAGGCGGCTGGCCTTTTCGGTCACGCGGGGAGCGCGAATCACGCTCCAGAGACGGGCGTCGTCGTTCACGCGAGGGCCTCCTCCATCTTTTTCAGGGCCGGGGCGGTGACCGCCACGGCCTCGAAGTGCACAAGGCGCACGGGGTCGAGCGCCTCGACAGAGCAGACGTCGACGGCGGGAAGATTGCGGGCGGCGAGCGTCAGCCTCTCGTCGTGCGCCTCGACGACGAGGAGAAGCGACGCGCTGTCGACGCCCCAGCTCCGGATTCGGCCGACGAGTTCCCGGGTCTTGGGGGCGCTCAGGGCCACGGCCCCGGGGTCCAGGACCACGAGCCTCTTCTGACGCACGAGCTCGGCGAGGATCGCGCGCATGGCCCCGCGGTACATCTTGCGGTTGACCTTGGCCTCGAAACTCCGGGGGCGGGCCGCGAAGACCTTGCCGCCGCCGCGCCAGAGGGGGCTCCGGGTGCTCCCCGCCCGCGCCCGCCCCGATCCCTTCTGCTTCCAGGGCTTGCGGCCGCCGCCGCTCACGAGCGCGCGGCTTTTCTGTGCTTTCGTCCCGGCGCGGGCCGCGGCGAGGTAGGAGACGACCACCTGGTGGACCAGGGGTTCGTTGAAGGACGCGTCGAAGGTGGCCTCGGCCACCTCGAGTTCCGCGGCGGCCGCGCCGCCGACCACGGGAAGGCGCATCACGGCGCTCCCTCCGCCGGGGGACGGCGGACGGCGGGGCGCACCTGAAGGAGCGTGCCGGGGGCCCCGGGCACCGCCCCGGCGACGAAGAGAAGACCGCGCTCCTCGTCGATCCGCACGAGGCGAAGGTTGAGCTGGGTGCGTGCGGCGTTGCCCAAATGACCCGCCATGCGTTTCCCCTTGAAGACCCGCCCCGGCGTCTGGCGCTGGCCGATCGCGCCCGGGACCCGGTGCGAGAGCGAGTTGCCGTGGGTGGCGTCCTGGCTGGCGAAATGATGGCGCTTGATCGTGCCGGCGAAGCCCTTGCCGCGCGTGCGTCCGCGGACGTCGACGTCCCGACCCACGGGCAGATGGCTCAGCGGAATCGTGCTGCCCACAGGGTAGCGCTCGAGCTCCTCGGGGGCGACACGCCACTCGAGAAGCATCGGCCCGGGTTCGACCCCGGCCTTGGCAAAGTGCCCAGCCTGCGGTTTGGCAAGCCGTTCGGGAGCGGTCGTGCCAACGGTGACCTCGACGGCCGTGTACCCGTCGCCCGCGGCGCTCTTCAGGCGCACCACGCGGTTGGGTTCGACCTCGATCACGGTCACGGCCACGGCCCGACCGTCGTCGGAGTAGATACGGCTCATGCCGCGCTTGCGGCCCACGAGACCCAGAGTCATGACTCAGTCCTCAATCGTGACGGAGCGGAATTACGATTGATCCCGTTCCGGCTCGCCCACGGGCGAGCTTGTAAGTATAACCTTTCACCCGGCGGCCGTCAAGGGCTCCCGGGTCGGGGACGCGCCCCTCAGTACGTCTCGATGGCGACCTGGATCCCGTGCGGCAACTTGATGTCCCGCAGGTGATCGGTCGTGCTTTCCGTGGCTTCGACGATGTCGATGATCCGCTTGTAGGTGCGGATCTCGTACTGGTCGCGGGCGTCCTTGTCGGCGTTCGGCGAGACGAGCAGCGTGAAGCGTTCGGTGCGTACCGGCAGGGGAATCGGGCCATGCACGATGGCCCCGCTCCTCTTGATCGCCTCCAGCACCTGCCGGGCCGCGTCGTCGAGAAGACGGTGGTCGAACGACTTGAGACGGATACGAAAGCGCAGGCTGCTCACGGTACGAACCTCTCCCCGCCCCTCACTTGAGGACCTTGGTGACGACCCCGGCGCCGACGGTGCGGCCGCCTTCGCGAATCGCAAAGCGCAGCCCCTCCTCCATCGCCACCGGCGAAATCAACGTCACCCCCATCCGCGTGTTGTCCCCGGGCATCACCATCTCCACCTTCTCCGGCAACTCCACC
>JAKAQQ010000054.1 GCA_021819635.1 Pseudomonadota bacterium | reverse complement strand
TGAACGACTCGTCGCCGGCCACGGACTTCGGGCGCTCTTTCCTCTCTGGGGCGAAGACACCGCGCGGCTCGCCCAGGACTTTCTCGCGGCCGGCTACCGCGCGGTCGTGGTGGCGGTCGACACGGCGCGGCTCCCCGCCGCGGCCGCGGGGCGCGCGTACGACGCCCGGTTCCTCGCGGACCTCCCGCCGGAGGTCGATCCCTGCGGGGAGAACGGCGAGTTCCATACCTTCGTCTACGACGGGCCGGGCTTTCACCGTCCCGTGGGTTTCCGCGTGGGGGGGACGGTGCACCGCGACGAACGCTTCGTCTTCCAGGACCTCGAGGAAATCGCGCCTTGAGGCGAGAGAAAAGGACGGCGGAAGCGCGCGTCCGGCCGGGGCACGGAGCCATCGCCTACAATGACCGCAAAACCGATTCCCGTTTTTCCGTCCCCCGGCCGATCGCCGGCGGCGCGGCCCCACCCGAGGATCGCCCGTGAGCGCACGCATCTGGTTCCGCGACGTTCCCCTGGCCGCCCTTCAGGAGCGGCAGGCGGGCACGCTCGGCGCGTTCCTCGGCATCGTCTTCACCGCCATCGAAGACGACGCCCTTGAAGCCACGATGCCCGTCGAGGCCCGCACCCGCCAGCCCGTCGGCATCATGCACGGCGGGGCCTCGGCCGCTCTCGCCGAAGGGCTCGCAAGCACCGCCTCCAACCTCTGCCTCGACCTCGAACGCCAGTACGCGGTGGGCCAGAGCCTCGAGATCCACCACCTGCGCCCGGTGCGCGAGGGGCTCGTCCGGGCCCGCACGACACCGCTCCATCTGGGGCGACGCACGCATCTCTGGACCGTGGCCATTGTCGACGCCGAGGGGCGTCGGGTGAGCGACGCACGTCTGGCAACGGTGGTCCTCCCGCGCGAGGAGACACGCCGCTGAGCGCCCCTGTCCTGCCGCTTCCCGGGGGGGAGGGTCTCACCGTCCGCCGCGTCTACTGTGTCGGACAGAACTACCCGCAACACGTGCGCGAGATGGGAGGGAATCTCGCCGCGAGCGTGCCCTGTTTTTTCATGAAGCCTCCCGACGGCCTCCTCGGCCCCGGAGCCCGCATCCCCTACCCGCCCGAGACCCACGACTTCCAGCACGAAGTCGAACTCGTGATCGCGCTCGGCGAAGGCGGGCGCAACCTCGCGCCCGAGGACGCCCGCCGGGCGGTTCTCGCCTACGGCGTGGGGCTCGACCTCACACGCCGCGATCTCCAGACGGAACTCAAGCGGCGCGGGCATCCGTGGGAGCTCGCCAAGAGCTTCACCGCCTCGGCCGTCGTCTCCGGGCTTGTTCCGTGGGGCGAAGGCCTCCCCTCCACGACGCCCCTTCGGCTTCGGGTCAACGGGCACCTCCGGCAGGAAACGGCGATCGGGGCCATGATTCACGGGGTCGAGGACCTGCTCGTGCTCCTGAGCCGCTACGACACCCTCGCCCCGGGCGATCTCCTCTTCACCGGCACCCCCGCGGGGGTCGGGCCCCTCGTGCCCGGTGACCGCCTCGAAGCCACCTGCGGCGAAGCCCATCTCGAGGCCACCGTCGTGGACCCGAGCTGAGCAGCGGGCCGAGATCCCCCGTGCGGCTCCTCGGTTCCCTCGCCAGCCCCTACGTGCGCAAGGTCCGCGTCGTCCTGCACGAGAAAGAACTCGACTGCCCGCTTGTCCTCGAGGACGTGTGGTCGCCCGTCTCCGCGATCGACCGCTTCAACCCGCTCGGCAAGGTTCCCTGCCTCGTGCTCGACGACGGCGAGTGCGTCTTCGATTCGCGGGTGATCGTCCAGAGCCTCGAGGAACTCCGTCCGGCCCCCCCGCTCCTTCCGCGCGAACCGGCGGAGCGCCGCCGGGTCCTCTCCTGGGAAGCTCTGGCCGACGGCCTTCTCGACGCGGGCGTTCTCGTCCGCCTTGAGACCACCCAACGCCCCGCGGAGCATCGCCACGAACCCTGGGTGGCCCGCCAGCGGCGCAAGGTGGCGGCCGTTCTTGATCACGCCGAGCGCGCGCTCGACGACCGCCCGTGGCTCGTCGGCAACCGCCTCACTCTGGCCGACATCGCCTTGGGCTGCGCCACGGGGTGGCTCGCCTTCCGGTTTCCGGAGCTCCTCGGGGAACCTCCGCGCCCCGCCCTCGAAGCCCACCGCAAGCGTCTCGAGGAGCGGCCCTCCTTCCGCCTCACCCGTCCGTCCTGACCCAGGCGCGCGCCTCCATCCCGTCGGTCCCGTGGCGGTGGGGGAGGAGACGCAGCACCCCGTGGTGCACGAGCGACCCGGGATTGCGGACGCCCGCTTCCTCCAGCCGCGCCCGCGGATCGAGCGGACGCCAGAGCGTGCCTCCGCCCGTCAAGTCCTCGGCGACCGCCGCGTTTTCCTCGGCGAACACACTGCAGGTGGCGTAGACCAGAAGACCCCCGGGACGGACGAAGCGGGCGGCGCGGTCGAGAATCGCCCGCTGCCGTGCCCCCTCGGCCTCGAGATCGAGCGACCGCCAGAGAAGATGCGGCGCGCGCCGGAGCGTCCCGCTCCCGCTGCAGGGGGCGTCGACGAGAACGACGTCGTAGGCCTCCCCGTCCGGTGGAGGCGCGTCCGTGACGCGCAGGCGATCGGGCGGAATCCTTGCCCGGCGGGCCCGCCGGTGGAGTTCGGCGAGACGCGCGGGGTCGGGGTCGTGCGCGTCGACGCGCCCCCCGTCGCCGAGCGCCGTGGCGAGCGCCAGGGTCTTGCCCCCCGTCCCCGCGCAGTAATCGAGGACCCGACCGGCCCCCGGGGGGGCGGCAAGCAGGGCCACAAGCTGGCTCGATTCGTCCTGGATCTCAAGAAGCCCCTCCCGGTAGAGGCGGTGGGCGCGCACATCCCGGCCCGCCGCGACGCGGGAGCCGTGGGGCGAGGAGGGCGTCGGCTCCACGGGAACGCCGTCGCCCGCGAGGATGCCGAAGGCCTCGTCGCGACCGAGTCGCGCGCTGTTCGTCCTAAGATCGTAAGTGCCGGCCGGTCGGTTGAGAGATCGGGCAAGCACCTCGGCCTCGACCCTCCCGTGGAGACGGGCCAGGGCCTCCTGCCAGTCGCCCGGAAGCCGTCCCCACGGACGCTCGGGGGGCGCGAGAAGAATCCCGTCGAGGACGATCCGCACCGCTTCCCGCGCGGGCGTGGGTTCCTCTTCTTCCGCGATCGCGAGGGCGCCGGCCACGAGAACAAGGGGGTCGTCCGCCGCCCGGGGCGGCCGCGGATGCGCCCCCGCGCGGAGCGCCTCGGCCTCGCGGGCCACCCGGAAGAGAACGTGGGCGAGGAAGCGGCGGTCGCGGGCCCCCATCGCCGGGCGGGCGGAAGCCCAGGCGGCGAGGAAGCGCTCGAGGGGGGGGTGGCCCGAGGCGCGCCAGGCGGCGCACGCCTCCGCCGCCCCGTCGAGCCGGTGCCGGGTCCGCCCCACCTCGCGCCCGCCCTCATCCCCCGTGGAATCGCGCGGCTCGTCGCTCGCTAGACTGTTCATGTTTCGGCCCCTCCGTGCCTCCCACTCTAACGCGAGCCCGTCCCGATGCCCCTCCCTCCCCGCGCCCGGCCGTCCGCGATCCGCCGCCTGCTCCTCGTCCCGGGGCTCCTCCTCGGGCTCGCCGGCTGCGGGCTCAAGGGCCCGCTCTATCTCCCCCCGCCGAAACCCCACCCGCCGCACGCACCCCGGGCGTCCACCGCGGCCCGGCCCGTGCACGCGACGGGGCACCCATGAGCGGCCCGGTCATTCTCGTCGACGGGACGGCGGTCCTCTACCGGCAGTTCCATGCCCTTCCGCCGCTGCGCAACAGCCGCGGCGAACCCACCCAAGCCGTCTTTGGGCTCATGCGTGTTCTCGAGCGCCTCGCCAAGGATCACCCCGGCGCGCGTCTTGCCGTCGTCTTCGACGCCGGCGGGCCGACCTTCCGCCACGAGGCCTTCGCCGGCTACAAGGCCCAGCGTCAGGCCATGCCCGACGATCTCGTCCGCCAGATCCCCCCGGCGCTCGAGCTCGTCGAAGCCCTGGGTTGGCCGCTCCTCCGTGTCCCCGGGGTCGAGGCCGACGACGTCCTGGCGACCCTCGCCTTCCGGGCCGCCGCCCACGGTGAGGAAGTCCTCGTCGCGACCAACGACAAGGACCTCGCCCAGCTCGTCGGCGGCCCGATCGCGCTCCTCGACCCGGTGCGTCACGAGCGCATCGGCCCGGCGGAGGTCCGCGCACGCTACGGCGTCGACCCCGAAAGGATCGTCGACTACCTCGCCCTCGTCGGCGACAGCGCCGACAACATCCCGGGCCTCCGGGGGGTCGGGGCCAAGACCGCCGCCCGCTGGCTCGCGACCTACGGCAGCCTCGAGGGGATCCTCGACCACGCCGGGGAGCTCGGGGCACGTTTCGCCCCCCTCGTCGCGGAGGAACGCGAACGGCTCCGGCGCAACACCGAACTCATCCGGCTGCGTCGCGACGTCCCGCTCCCCCCCGGAACCGAAGCGCTGGTCGGACGCCCGCCGGACACCGAGCGCCTCGCCGCCCTCGGCGAGCGCCTCGGCATCCGCGCGGGCCCCCTCGGCGAGGCGCGCGCGGCGCGGGACGGCGCCGGGGAGACGGACGCGGCGGAGGCGGGCCCTCCGGCGCCCACCGTTCACGTCCTCCGGACGCGGGAAGAGATCGAACGCTGGGTCGAACGTTTCGCCGCAAGCCCGCTGCTCGCGCTCGACACCGAGACCACCGCGCTCGACTACCTCGAGGCCCGGCTTGTTGGCCTCGCCCTCGCCGGGCGCCCCGGCGAAGCCTGCTACGTCCCCCTCGCCCACACGGGGGACGACCCTCCGGCCTTCACCCGCGAGGAGGCCCTCGCGCTTCTCCGCCCCCTCATTGAGGGCGAACGGCCCGCGAAGATCGGCCACCACACGAAGTACGACCGTCACGTCCTGGCCAACCACGGACTCGTCTTCGGCGGCGTCCGCGACGACACGATGCTCGAGAGTTACGTCTGCGACGCGACCGACCTGCCGCACAGCCTCGACGCCGTCGCCCGCCGTCTCCTCGACGCCCGCACGACCTCCTACGAATCCCTCACCCGGACCGCCGCCGGGCGACGCCCCTTCGCCGAGGTTCCGCTCGAGGCGGCGGCGGCCTACGCCGGGGAGGACGTCGATCTCACGCTGCGTGTCCACGCCGTCCTCGGCCCGCGCCTCGCCGCCGACCCCCCGTCCGAGCGGCTTTACCGCACGCTCGAGATGCCGCTCGCCGAGGTCCTCTACGCCATGGAGCGACGCGGGGTGCCCGTCGACACCGCGCTTCTGGCCGCGCAGAACGACGAGCTCGGGCGCGAGCTCGAGGTCCTGCGCGAGCGCGCCCACGAGGCGGCCGGCGCCCCCTTCAACCTCGACTCCCCGCCCCAGATCCGCGACATCCTCTTCGGCAAGCTCCAGCTCCGCCCCCGCCGACGCACCCCGGGAGGGGAGGCGTCCACGTCCGAGGAGGTGCTCGAAGAGCTCGCCCCCGAACACGAACTCCCGCGTGTCCTCCTCGCCTACCGCACTCTGGCCAAGCTCCGCAGCACCTACACGGAGCAACTCCCGCGTGCCGTGCGGCCCGAAACCGGGCGCATCCATACCCAGTACCACCAGGCGGCGACCGCGACCGGACGGCTCTCCTCCTCGCACCCCAACCTCCAGAACATTCCCGTCCGGAGCCCCGAGGGCCGCCGCATCCGGCGGGCCTTCGTCGCCCCCCCGGGCTTCCGTCTCCTCTCGTTCGACTACTCGCAGATCGAACTGCGCATCATGGCCCACCTCTCGGGCGACGAGAGTCTCCGCGAGGCCTTCCGCCGCGGACTCGACGTCCACCGCGCCGTCGCCGCCGAGATCCTCGGCCGCCCCCCCGAGAGCATCACCGCCGAGGAGCGACGTTCGGCCAAGGCCATCAATTTCGGCCTGATCTACGGCATGTCGCCCCACGGCCTCGCCCGCGCTCTCGGACTGCCGTTGCCCGACGCGCGGGCCTACATCGAGCGCTACTTCGGCCGCTACCCCCGGGTGCGGACGTTCATGGACGAGATCCGCCTGCGGGCGCGCGAGGACGGCCACGTCACCACGCTCCTCGGCCGGCGTCTTCCCACCCGCGGGATCCGCGACCGCTCCGCCGTCCGCCGCCAGGCCGCCGAGCGGGCGGCGATCAACGCCCCAATGCAGGGCAGCGCCGCGGAGATCATCAAGCTCGCCATGATCGCCGTCCACCGCCACC
>JAKAQQ010000053.1 GCA_021819635.1 Pseudomonadota bacterium | reverse complement strand
TTCCGATCTCATCGAGTGCCCGACCAGGACGGGGCCGGGAAGAGCCTCGGCGGCCGCGGCCGCCGCCCGGACACCTGCCGCAACACCCGGAGCCTCCCGGATATCGCCCGTTCCGTAGCCCGGAAGGGCGACGGCGACGACTTTCCGGCCAAGGCCTTGGAGCACGCGGGCACCACCACCGTCGCCGAGCCAACCGTGGATCCAGACGAGGGCGGCTCGGCCCCGCCCGGGGCGGCATCCCTTGCCGTTCACGACGTCTTGCCCCCACGCCGACCGCGCAGGCGACGGTAGAGGGTGTTGCGACCGATGCCGAGGAGGCGGGCGGCCGCTTCGCGCCTCCCGCCGCTTCGTCCGAGGGCCTCTTCGAGGGCGAGATCGTCAAGTCCGTGGAGCGTCGCGGCGAACGCCTCCTCCGGGCACGAGCGTAGCCACGCCCGAAGCGGCTCCTCCCAAGAGGCGGGAACGCAGGCCGCAGGCGGTGTTCCCACCCGTGTTGGTCCGCGCATTTCCTCCGGCAGATCCGCGAGGGTGATCTCAACCCCGGGGACCTCGAGAGTCAGCCGCCGGCAGAGATTCTGGAGTTCGCGGACGTTGCCTGGCCACGGCCAAGCGGCCAGGCGAGACAGGAGGCCCTCCGTCGGCACCTTGGGAACGGTCCCGAAGCGCCGGGCGGCGTCCTCGAGATAATGGCGAAGAAGGAGCGGGATATCCCCCCGCCGCTCACGCAGCGCGGGCACGCGGATCCCGACGGCGTTCAGGCGGTGGTAGAGATCCTCGCGGAAGCGGCCCTCCCGCACAAGGACCGCGAGGTCGCGGTGGGTGGCGGCAAGCACGCGTGCCTCGACGGCGATCGGGCGACGCCCCCCAAGGCGATAGAACTCCCGTTCGGCCAGCACCCGGAGAAGCCGGGCCTGAAGCGCGAGGGGCATGTCCCCGATCTCGTCGAGGAAGAGCGTTCCTCCCCGCGCCTGCTCGAAGCGGCCGGCGTGCTGGCCGACGGCCCCGGTAAAGGCCCCGCGCTCGTGGCCGAAGAGTTCGGATTCGAGGAGATCCTCGGGGATCGCCGCGGCGTTGACGGCCACAAAGGGTCCCGCGGCACGGGCCCCGTGGGCGTGGAGGGTGCGGGCGACGAGCTCCTTCCCCGTGCCGGTCTCCCCAAGAATCAGGACGTCGCTCTCCCCCCGCGCGAGGCGCCCGAGGATCCGGAAGAGCCGCTGCATCGCCGGGTCCTCGCCGAGGAGGGTCTCGGCCGGGGGGCGTGGGACAGGGGGAGCGGGAAGCGCGGTGGGCTCACGCGCGCGAAGCGCCCGGTCGAGCACGGCGGCGAGTTCGTCGAGATCGATCGGTTTCGGGAGGTACTCGAACGCCCCTCCGCCGTAGGCCGCGAGTGCGTTCGGAAGATCCGTGTGCGCGGTCACGACGATGACCGGAAGATCCGGCCGCCCGTGACGCAGCTCCTCGAGGAGCGCAAGCCCGTCACGACCGGGGAGGCGAATGTCGCTGATGAGCACGTCCGGCGTGCGCTCGGCGAGGCGCACGAGCGCGTCCTCGGCCGTGGCGAACCCCTCGACCCGGTAGCCCTCGGCCTCCAGCGCGCGGCCGAGCACCCAGCGAAGATTGGTCTCGTCGTCGACGATCCAGATCTCGGACATCAGCCCGTCACCTCCGCCACCGGGAGAAGGATCGAGAAGACGGTCTCTCCGGGCCGGCTTCGCCACTCGATGAGCCCACCGTGCCGCTGGACGAGATCCTGGGCGATGGCCAACCCGAGCCCGGTGCTCCGCCCGCTCCCGCTTACCAGCGGAAGAAAAAGTTTTTCGCGCAGTTCCCCGGGCACTCCCGGCCCGGTGTCAACCACATCGACACGGACGACGAGGGGATGACGCCGGCCCTGAATCGTGTACTGACGCTCGACCCGAGTGCGCAGCGTGACCGTCCCACGGTCGGCCATCGCCTCGCGGGCGTTGCGCACGAGGTTGAGAAGAGCCTGGACGATCTGCTCGGGGTCGGCCAGGAGCCCGGGCAGGCTCGGGTCGTAATCACGAACCAGGCGAAGATCCGGATGGTTCTCGCTTCCGGTGAGCCGGGCGACGTGCTCGACCGGTTCGTGGACGTTGATCGTCTTCCGCTCCGACGGGAGGCGCGGACCGAGGAGACGTTCGACCAGGCGCGAGAGACGGTCGACTTCTTGGAGGATCACCTCCGTGCAGGCGCGGCCTTCCGCATCTTCGGGGTACCGTCGGGCGAGCAGCTGCGCGGCCCCGCGGACACCCGCGAGGGGATTGCGGACCTCGTGGGCAAGCGCGCGGACGAGGTGGCGCGCCGCCTGATGCCGCTCGTTGAGGGCGTCCTCCCCGCTGATGAGAAGATGGCGGTCAAGCGGGGTGAGTTCGACCAGAACCAGGTTTTCGGCGCAGGGCGCGACCACGCAGTCGACGGTAAGCACGCGCCCGGAGACCTCGATCCGGTGCTCGCGGTAAGTCCGCATCTCCCAGCGCTGGAGGAGACGCCGGAAATCCCCGGCCAGAGGAAGAAGGGCACGGGCGATCTCGCCCCGGCCTCCCCGGGCAAGGCCGAGAAGCTCCTGCGCCGCGGGATTGGCGTGGTGAACGCAGAGATCGTCGTCGACGCACAGGACGGCGGTGGCGAGCTGCGCGAGAAGCGCGGCCGGATCCGGGCCTTCCCGATCGCCGATCCGCCGCACGCGGTCCTCGTCCCCCGGGCCGACGGCGACCGGCGCCGCGTTCAAGGACGTGCGGGCGCCCGCGGCACGACCGACGCGAGGAGCGGCGGATGCGGGTGGAGAAGGATCGAGTGCTGGTGGACGTAGAAGACGGAGACGGCCCGGGCGAGGGACTGACCCGAGGGGCTGAGGAGAAGCACCGTAAGCCGGTGCGTCCCTCGCCAGACATGCTTGAGAGACACACTTGACGAGGTGGTGGGTCCCGCGACCCTCTTCCCGTCGAGCAGATAGACGAGTTCCTCCCCCGGGAGGAGACCGTTGACCCGCACCGCGGCGGTCGTGACCCCCCCGATGTTGAACAGGGTTGCGCCGTTTGCGGGGCTCTGGATGCGAACCGTCGGTCGCCTTGCGCGAGGCGGGGACCGTCTCGCCGAAGGCGCGGGGGCGCCGGTTGCGCCGGCGGGAGGGGCGTGAAGAACGAAGCCCTGACCGACCCCGAGGTCGACGCGCCTGGCCCCCGGGCGGGGGTGGTCGGCGTAGTGCACCGTCCCCCGTGGGCCGGTCCAGGTGTAGATCGGCTGGGCGCAGAGAACCGTCGGGACGAGGGCGAGCGCAAGGAGCCAGAAGCGTGTCATGCGTTAAAGCTTATCCCGCCCGCCCTCGCCCTGCAACCCGCGCCGGGCCTCCCCCCGTCCCGGCGGTCCTCTCAAAGCGAGTAGTAAAGCTCGAACTCGACCGGCACGGTGCAGATCCGTACGCGGCTCACCTCCTCGCGCTTGACGGCGATGTAGGCGTCGATCGCGTCGTCCGTGAACACCCCCCCGGAGGTGAGGAAGGCGCGGTCACGATCGAGCGCGTCAAGCGCCTCCTCGAGGCTGTAGGCCACCTGCGGAATCTTGCGGTCCTCTTCCGGCGGGAGTTCGTAGAGATCCCGATCGGTCGCCGCTCCGGGATCGAGTTTGCGCGCGACGCCGTCGAGTCCGGCGAGGAGAAGGGCCGCAAATCCGAGATAGGGGTTGGCAAGACCGTCCGGGAACCGGATCTCGAGGCGCCGCCCCTTGTCCGAGGCCGCGTACGGGATGCGGATCGAGGCCGAACGGTTGCGCGACGAGTAGGCCAGCTTGACCGGGGCCTCGAAGCCCGGGACGAGCCGCCGGTAGCTGTTCGTGGTGGGATTGAGAAGCGCGTTCAAGGCTTTGGCGTGGTGGATGATCCCCCCGATGTAGTGAAGCGCGAGCGGACTCAGGCCACCGTATTCCTTGCCGGCAAAAAGGTTCTTCCCGCCCTTGCCGAGAGACGTGTGGATGTGCATGCCGCTGCCGTTGTCGCCCACGATGGGTTTCGGCATGAAGGTCGCCGTCAGTCCCATCCGGGCGGCGACGTTGAAGACCACGTACTTGAGGATCTGGGTCTCGTCGGCCTTGCGCACAAGGGTGTTGAAGGCGAGACCAATCTCGCACTGTCCCCCGGTGGCGACCTCGTGGTGGTGGACTTCGGCGGGCAACCCGAGATCGAGAAGCTCGCGGACGACGGCGTTGCGAAAACCCTGAAGCGCGTCGACCGGTGGAGTCGGCATGTAGCCGGCCTTGGCCCGCGGCCGGTGTCCGGAATTCCCTTCGGGGTACTCACGTCCGCTGTTCCAGATCCCCTCTCGGGAATCGATGCTGTAGAACGCCTGCTGCGGCTCGACCGACCAGCGGACGTCGTCGAAGACGAAGAACTCGTGCTCCGGACCAAAGTAGGCCGCATCGGCCACGCCGCTCCGGCGCAGGTACTCCTCGGCGCGGCGCGCGATGGAACGCGGGTCGCGCGCGTAGGGGCCGAGCGTCAGCGGGTCGTGGACGTCGCACCAGAGGACCAGCGTCCGCTCCTCCGAGAAGGGATCGACGACGGCTGTCGCCGGATCGGGCTTGAGGATCATGTCCGAATCTTCGATGTGCCGCCAGCCGACGATCGACGACCCGTCGAACATCTTGCCCTCGGCAAAGAAGCCCTCGTCGACGAGGGAGGCGGTGACGGTCACGTGCTGTTCCTTGCCGAGCGTGTCGGTAAAGCGCAGGTCGACGAAACGGACACCGGTCTCGGCGATAAGAGCGACGACTTCTTTCGGATGCATGGGGGGGCTCCGCAGGGACGCAGGGATGGACAGAAGAGATGAGGCAAGAAGCGTGCCAGAAGGCGCTGGGGTCCAGACGCTTGTGGGCGCTCCCCCAGAACCTTCTTGTCTCACCGGCCCGTCACGTCCGGAGGCCCCGCTTTGGGACTCTTGTGCCATTACGGGACGGGACGGCCCCGACCGAAGGGCGGCCGCTATACTGATGTCCCACGCCCGCGCCTTGGGGCGCACGCCGATCCGAGGACGAACCGTGAATCCGGGTTTCACCGACGTCGTCCAGGCCCTACAGGGCTACTGGGCCGAGTTCGACTGTGCGTGGATCCCCCCCTACGATCTCCCCATGGGCGCGGCCACGTTCCATCCCCAGACTTTCCTTCGCGCCCTCGGCCCCGAACCCTGGAGGGCCGCCTTTCTCCAGCCTTGCCGTCGCCCCCAGGACGGGCGTTACGGGGAGAACCCCAACAGAAGCCAGCTCTACTACCAGTTCCAGGTCCTGCTCAAGCCGCCGCCCGCCGATTTTCAGGACCTTTTCCTGGCGTCCCTGACACGCCTCGGGATCGACCTCCAAACCGACGATGTCCGTTTTGTCGAGGACAACTGGGAATCGCCCACGCTCGGGGCCTGGGGCCTCGGCTGGGAGGTCTGGCTGAACGGCATGGAAATTGCCCAGTTCACCTACTTCCAGCAGGTCGGAGGCCAGGAATGCCGCCCCGTAACCGGCGAAATCACCTACGGCGTCGAGCGCCTCACCATGTACCTCAACGCTTGCGACGACATGTTCGCCCTCCCTTGGGCGCGCCGCGGCCACCTCACCTACGGCGATCTCTACAAGCGTTACGAGCGCGAGATGTCGCGCTACAACTTTGAGGAAGCGGACACCGTCGTCCTGCGGGAACGCTTCGAAGCCCACGTCCGCGACGCCCTCAGGCTCCTCTCCTCGGCGCTTGTGCTCCCGGCCTACGAGGAGGTGATCCTCGCGTCGCACGCTTTTAACCTCCTGGACGCCCGACACGCTTTGAGCGTCCGAAGCCGCCAAGACCACGTTCTCCGGATCCGCCGTCTGGCACAGGCGGTGGCGGAGCAGCACCTCGGGGGAGCGTCCCCAGCACCGTGACCACCGAAACCGTTCGTCCTCTCCTTCTCGAGCTCGGCTGCGAGGAACTCCCTCCGGCCGCGCAACCGACGCTCGCCCTCGCCCTTCGTGACACGGTGGGCTCGCTCCTTGTGCGGGAGAAGCTTCTTCTCGACCCGGGTGAGCCCCCTGACGTCTGGTTGACCTCCGATGGCTGTGTCCTTGAGAAGAAGGACATTCTCGACCCAACAAGCTGCCCCCGTGTCTGGTGGAGCCCACGTCGCCTCGCGGTTTTCTTTCCCGCCGTTCTCCGCCACGCCCCCTCCCGATCGCGAACCGTTTCGGGCCCCCTTCTCGCACGTGCCTACGACGCCGAAGGCCGCC
>JAKAQQ010000052.1 GCA_021819635.1 Pseudomonadota bacterium | reverse complement strand
CGATCTCAGCCCCGAGCCGGCCTCGCCCGACCCGGGCCCGCCGGGCCCGTAGGGCCCCTCCGGCGCGTTCACCGCCTCGGTCCGAAGAAGCGCACCGTCCGCCCCGAAAAACGCCCGCAGATAGGGCAGCCCCACTTCCCGCGGCACCAGGAGCACGCTCCCCCCGCCCTCCGGACCGGTCGCACGATCCGGCACAATCTTGTAGGTCTCGTCCGACCAGTCAACCCCGTCGTGAATCGCGGGCCACCGGTCCGCCACCCTCGTCAAACGCCCCGACGCATCGCTCAGAAGAACCGAGACCTCCCCCCCGGGCGTGCGCGGCTGGAGCAGAAGATCCTCCCGCCCGTCCCCCGTGAGATCGGCCACCACCGCCCGGCTGTCCGCCGGCGACCAGTCGGCCCCCCGGAAGTCCGCCGCCCACGACTGCACGATCCGCTCCGGTTGCCCGGACGCCCCAAGCGCCACCAGATCACAGCAGGCCTCCGTCCCGCTCGCCGCCCGCGACCGGAGCAGAAGATCCGCCCGCCCGTCCCCCGAAAAGTTCCCGGCCACAATCGCCGTCTCGGGCTCGGCCCAGCGCAGCCCCAAAAGCCCCCCGTCGAACACGGACGCAAGAGCCCGAAAGCCCCCGCGCGGGCCGGACAACGCGACCCCGTCGCTCCCCCCCAGCACCTTCGCCTGCAGAAAAAGATCGTCCCGCCCGCTCCCCGTGAAGTCCCCCACCACCAGATGATGCGTCGCAAGCGCCAGCGCCCCGATCGCCGTGAACGGACCCTGCACACTCTCCCGGTAGTGCTCGGCCGCGGGCCCCGGAATCAGCACCGCACTCGCCAGCCCCGACATCCCCTGAAGCAGTAGATCGTCCTGCCCGTCCCCGGTGAAATCCCCCACCACCACCCGGTGGTGACTCGCCGACCAGTCCAGCCCGTCCCCGTCCTTCGCCCAGTCCACCGCCGGCTTGAGACTCCCGTCCGCCTGGGCCAGAAGCTCGCCCACGCTCCTCGCCCCCGCGAACGGCTGGTACAACACACTCGACCAGCCCATCGCGTTGAAATCCCCGCCCACCACCCGATGGTGGACCCAGTTCGACCCCCCCAAGCCCGCCGCCGCCACCGGTCCTTCAAAGACCATGAGGAAACAGAGTAAATAGGTGAGCCCGCGCGCCCAGATCGCTCCCCGCATGGCCTCCCTGCCTTTTTTTTCGACCGCGGAACCGGCGAAAATATACACCAAAGGCAATCGCCTTACCAAGGGCAGCGAAGAGGGGGAGGGCGGAAGCCCGGAGGCGTGAACCGCACGAAGCCCCCCCGGGGGGGCGCCCCGTCCAACCCGGGCCCCGCTCCCGCTCCCGCCGCGATCTTCGGGGATCGAGGGCCAACTCGCCTTCCCGAAGATCCCTCCGCTTCGGACGGACGGGTCGCTTGAGATGCGGCAGGGCCGCAACGCGGCAGGTCCCACGTCATGGCCTGCGAAGCAACCCGTTGGCCGGACGCCGCACGCTCACCCGCCGTCCCGTCCCCGAAGCGCGCGGCGGACCCGCGCCGCCGGAGCGTTCGCCCGGTTGTCCACCGACCCCGAAGTGATGGCAGGAGATTCCGCCCGCCGCCGGGCGAGTCAGGCACGCATGTCCGCGCACGGGCTTGCGTCCGCTCGTGCCCGCCGGGCGGACGCGGCCCACCCAGCCCAAGCTTGACGGAGGAGCGTGGAGCGCGTAGAGTAGGCGCACTTCGTCCACGGCGCTCGGGGGAATCCCCGGGCATGGGAAGTCCGGTGCGCGCCTCTCCTTGCAGGGGGGACGCAATTCCGGCGCTGCCCCCGCAACGGTAGGCGAGTCAACGCTCCGTCCCGAAGCCACTGCACGCACGCGTGTGGGAAGGCCGACGGAGCGGGACCGGGCGTTCCGGTCCGGCTCGCGAGCCCGGAGACCGGCCGCGGACGTACCCCAGCGGTGCCGCGGAGGGCGGCGTCCGAGGGCGGCCCGCCACCGCCGTGGCGGGCTTCCTCGCCGAGCCTCTTCGCGTCCCACCGACCGCCGTCCGCGGGTGATGCGGACACGCTGAGGTCTTGACCGTGCCGCAACAACCCTCCTCCGGCGCCCGCCGCCCCACCCTTCCCTTCCTCGCCCTCCTCCTCGCCGCGGCCGTGGGCGCGCGCGCCGTGCGCGCCGCACCGGCCACCGCCCTCGACCCGATCGTGGTCACTCCGACGGCAACGGCGCTCTCCCTCGCCGACGTCCCCGCCCCGGTGATCGTGATCACCCGCCGCGAGATCCTCGAGAGCGGCGCCCTTGACCTCGTCCAGCTCCTGCGCTTCTACGCCGGGGTCGACGTCGCCCAGACCGGAGGGCCCGGGCAGCCCGCCTCGGTCTTTCTCCAGGGCGCCTCGAGCGGCCAGACCCTCGTCCTCATCAACGGCGTCGAGGTCAACGGCGGCAACCTGGGCCTCGCGCCGCTCGCCGACATTCCGCTCACCGACGTCGCACGGGTCGAAATCGTCGAGGGCCCCTCCTCGAGCCTCTACGGATCGGACGGCATCGGGGGGGTGATCGACATCGTGACCCGGGGGAACGCCCGCCGTCTCCACGCGCACGTGGCGGTGGCGGACGGAAGCTACGGGACGCGAAGCCTCGACGTCGGCGCCGCCGACGGTGGGCGCCGCTTCGCGGCCGGGGCCGACTTCTCGCGCACGCTCGTCCGCGGCTTTCCCCCGCTCGTGGGAAGCGGCATCGACGCGGCGACGACCGAGAGCCTCCTCAACGCCTTTGCGCGCTGGCGACCCTCGGCGCGCGGCAACCTCGTCGCGCGTCTCTGGCAGTCGCGGGGAACCACCGGCTACCTCAACTACGGGGGCGCCCCCCGAAGCGAGAACTTCCGTGACCGCCTCGTGCTCCTGCGCGGGCGGCTGCGGGTCGCGACGGGTCTCCACGCCCGCCTGACGCTGAGCGACGACGAGAACCGCCTGCTCCAGAACCAGAGGCCCGACTTCTCGCGCACCCGGCGCGAGGGCATCGACGCCCGCCTGTCCTTCACCCGTCTCCCCGCCCAGCGGCTCCTCGTGGGCGTGGCCCTCCACCACCAGCACGATTCCTCGCTCGTCTACGGAACGGCCTACGACCAGGGGTTCCGCGTCCTCGCCCCCTACGCCGAGGACATCGTCACGACCGGCCGCAACCGCTTCGTCGTCGCGGGAAGACTCAGCAACTACAGCACGTTCGGGACCCACCCCACCTGGAGTCTCGCCGACAGCTACCGCTGGCCGAGCGGGACGAGCCTCGGGGTCGAGTGGGGCACCGGATTCCGGGCTCCGCCGGCCGAGGACCTCTACGGCTACGGCGGCAACCCCGACCTCGCGCCCGAAAGCTCCCACACGCTCGAAGTCGTCGCCCGACAGTGGCTCGGGAACGACGCCCGCCTCGGGCTCAATCTCTACCTGAGCCGGGTCAACAACCTCATCGTCTACCTGGGGCCAAGCGCTCTCGACCCGGAGGGGATCAACGAAAACATCGGCCGCACCCAGACGCGGGGCGCGAGCCTGAGCTTCGCCTGGTCGCGCCGGCCCTGGAACCTTCTGGCCCGGGTCGACGTCCAGCAACCCCTCGATCTCGAGACGGGAACGGTGCTCGCCCGCCGCTCCGAACGCAGCGCCTCGCTCCTCCTCGGTCACCGGCTGGCCGGGGGCGAGATCGGCGTCGACCTCCTCGCCGTCGGACCGCGGCCCGACTCGCCGTACACGACGGTGATCGACCCGGGCTACGTGCTCACGGACCTCAACGGACGCTGGCCGCTCTGGGCGCACCTCACGCTCGGGGTCCGGGTCGGCAACCTTCTCGGCGTACACTACACGGTAGTCAGCGGGTACCGGACGGCGGGGCGCTCGATCCTCGTCGGCCTGCGCTGGGATCTCTGACCCCGGAGGGTCGTCATGGGCCACCGGCTGAGCCGCATCTACACGCGCACGGGCGACCAAGGGACGACCGGTCTCGCCGACGGCCGGCGGGTGCGGAAGGATCACCCGCGCGTGGCGGTCACGGGCGACGTGGACGAGCTCAACTGTCTTCTCGGGATCGTGCTCGTCCACGCGCCGCCGCCGGAAGTGGCGGCGGTGCTCACCCGTCTCCAGCACGAACTCTTCGAGCTCGGTGCCGAGCTCGCCGCCGCCCCGCCCCGCCTCGAGCCGGCGTGGACCGCGCAACTCGAACACGACCTCGACGGTTTCAACGCGGCGCTCCCCCCGCTGCGCGAGTTCCTGCTGCCCGGCGGCGGGAGCGGCGCGGCCTACTGCCACCTCGCCCGCGCGGTCTGCCGGCGGGCCGAGCGCCGGGCCTGGACCCTCGCCGGAGGGGAGGAGGTGCGCCCCGACGTCCTCCGCTACCTCAACCGGCTCTCCGACCTTCTCTTCGTGCTCGCCCGGGTCCTCGCCCGCCGGGCGGGCGGGACGGAAACGCTCTGGAGCCCCCGCCCGCCGCCCGCCTGAGATCGCGGCAGAGCACCGAAAGCGCGGCGACGAACCGGAGACTCGGGGCCGCCGCAAAACCGGAGGGCAGAACCTCGAGACGGCCGGCTCGCACCGCCGCAAGGCCGCCGTCGCGCCGCCAGGCGGCGAGGCGTCGGCGGGCGCGGGCCCCGCTGGCGAGAATGACCTCGGGATCACGGGCGAGCACGGCGGCGCGTCCGACCGCGAAGGCCGGCGGCCAGGCGACACCCCCGAAGACGTTCCGCCCCCCGCACCAGCCGATCGCCCGCCCGAGGGCGCTGCCCGAACCGACCGTGTAGAGCGGGCGGGCGGAGATTTCGTAGAAGACACGAGGACGGTGCCGACGCGGGGCCCGGCGACGGAGCGCGCGGAGGACGGCACGAACGCGCCGCGCCGCCCGGCGGCCTTGCCCCGCTCGACCGACGAGCCTCCCCACCCGGCGGATCTCGCGCGGGAGACTCCCGAGGCGCGTCGCCCCGAGCCAGACGACACGCACCCCCAGGCGGCGGAGTTCGGCGACGACGACCGACGGGGTGCCCCCGCGCCAGGCCAGGACCACGCTCGGGCGGAGCGTGAGGATCCGGGAAACGTCGTAACCGAAGGCGCTCCCGACCCGCGGGAGGCGGCGGGCGGCGGGCGGACGGCGGCTGAAGGCCACCGTCCCCACGAGGCGGGCGCCGGCTCCGAGCTCGTAGACGAGCTCGGTGAAACTCGGGGCCAGGCTCACCACGCGGGGCGGGGGCGCGGCCGCAGAGACGGCGGGGAGCGTGAGCGCCGCGGCGAGGACGCGGAGGGCGGAGCGTCTCAGAAGAGCCATCCGCCGAGGGTGAAGACGGCAAGGACGGCCAACCAGAGGAAGAGCGCCCGGTGCACCAAGCGGCGGGCGGCCAGGACACGCTCGGGCCCCTGGGTCCCCGCGGGGAGCGTCGGCGCAAGGGCCGCGCAGCCCACCGCCCGGAGCATGCGCTCGGTCCCGTCCTCGGCCAGAAGCATCCGTCCGAGATCGTGGGCCCGGAACGTGCTCCAGCCGGTGTCGAAGCCACCGACGAGCGCGTAGCTCAGGGCGAGAAGACACGCGGGCGCCCAGGCAAGGACCCCGTAGATCCGGCGGGCGGCCTCGGCCAGGGCGTCGGCGTCCCCCGCCGTCCCCGGGCGGTACGCGCCCCGGGCGCTGCGCGCCGCCCAGAACAGGACCGCTCCCGCCGGCCCGAGAAGCACAAACCAGAAGATCGGGGCAAAGAGGCGCTCGTTCACGCGGGCGAGGAGATGCTCGGCGACGGCGTCGCAGCAGCCCCGGGCGTCCGAGGGCGGCGCCTCCTCGATGAGGAGGCGGGCGGCCCGGTGGGCCTCGACGTCGTCGTGGCGGCCGAGCGCGTCGACGTAGCGGCGCACGAGACACGCGGCGTCGCGCGGCCCAAAGGTGAGAAGAAGGACGGCGACGGCGAAGAGAAACGCCAGCACCGGGGAGAGGGCGGCGAACCCCCGCTCGAGGAGATCGGCCAGGACCGCCGGCAGGAGCACGAGGAGCACGAGGAGCGCGAGCGCGTGCTCGCGACGGGCCGCCACGTAGCGGCGGAGGCGGCGGAGAATCCGGGTTCCCACCGCCCGTTCGCGGTGCGCTTCGAGATGGCGAAGCCCCTGGTCGAGCAGGAGCCCCACGAGGAGGGCGAGGAGATTCACGCGCCCGCCGCCGCCGCCGCGGCGAGGGCCGCGGCGAGCCGCGTCCAGAGGAACGCGGGCCCGGGGTCGGTCTTCCGCCCCGGGGCGACGTCGCTGTGGCCGACGATGG
>JAKAQQ010000051.1 GCA_021819635.1 Pseudomonadota bacterium | reverse complement strand
GCGGTTACCTTCGAGCCACGAGCGAGCGGTCCGTTGGCTCCCACGGAATTGCCGTACTCCTCCACCGCACACTGGCCCGGGTTGCGCGTCGTTTCCCCGACGCCCGGATCAAGATCTTCCAAACGCCTCCGGGGCCGCCTGTACGTTCGCAAATGCTGGCCGCGCTCACCGGCCCGGACTATCGTCGCCTTCGTCTCTTGGCGCGAAGGATCGCCCGTGAGGACTACCGCCGCACCTACGGCATGGTTAACGTGGACGATTCCGTCGGCCGTGCGCTCCCGCGCTGGAAGATCATCGTCCGCCCCCGCGAGGCGGCCCTTCTCGGGTTCACGCCGCGTGCGGTGGCCCGTGCCCTTTCGGTCGCATTTCACGCCACCACTGTCGGCCTCGCGCATGACCCCCGATCGCCCGCTCCGGTTCCCATCATCGTCCGTCTTGCCCGCCGCCGGCTTGGCCCCGGATCGCTTGAGGATGTCGTGCTGGTGGCCCCGGGGGGGCGCCGCGTGCCGCTCTCGGCCGTGGCCCGCCTGGTTCGCGCGCAGAGCCCTCGCCCGTATTACACCCGTGACCAGCACCGGGTTGTGTACGTGAGCGGGCACATGCTTGCGTCCAACCCCCTTGATGCCGTCGTGGCCCTGACGCGACGTCTCGACGGGAGCCCGGTCCCCGGAGGAGGACGACTCCGAGTCGGCAATCTCGGCTTGGTCCCGAGTGTTCCTCACGCGTTGGTCCACGACACGCTTGACTGGCTTGGGGAGATGCGCCTTACCCTCAACGTTTTCCGAGATCTCGGTCGTGCCTTCCTTGTGGCCCTGGTGCTCATCTACCTCCTGCTTGTTGGCTACTATCGATCGTTCCGTCTTCCCCTGATCGTCATGGGCGCCATCCCGATGACCCTCATCGGGGTGTTCCCGGGCCACTGGCTTCTGCGCGAACCCTTTACCGCCACGTCCATGATCGGTGTGATTGCGCTCGCCGGCATCGTGGTGCGAAACTCGCTGCTCCTCATCGATTTCACCCTCGCCCGCCGCGCCTCCGGTCACGGGCTTGAGGCCTCGATCCTGGAGGCGGGGGCGGTGCGCATGCGCCCGATTCTCCTGACCGCCCTGGCCGTGATGCTTGGCTCCGCGGCCATGTTGAGCGATCCTGTGTTCAACGGGCTCGCCATTTCGCTCATTTTCGGAGCGGCGGTGTCGACGCTTCTGACCCTCTTTGTGATTCCGTTGCTCTACTACCGCGGCCAGTGTGGCCGCGACCGCGCGGGGACGGCTTCCCCGTGAACGCACGACTCGACGGGCTGCCCGTCGGGGAGAAACCGCATGACCACCGAACGCCTTGTTCGCATCTTCGCCGGAGCGATGGTGCTCCTTTCCCTGCTTCTTGCCGTACCCGAAAGCCCGCTTTTCGTGAGCCGTCTCTTTCTCTGGCTCGCCGCCTTGGTGGGGGCCAACCTCTTCCAGAGCGGCTGGACCCGGTTCTGTCCCCTGGAGAAAGCGCTTCGCGCGGCCGGTGCTCCCGTTGGAGGAGGCGATCGTGATGGGCACGCGTGACCACGGCGGGGAAGGACGGGACGATCCCGCAGCGACGACCCCGGGGCCTTTCCGCGGATTGTGGCGCTTAGGGGCGCACGGGCTGTACGCCGTGGAACGCACGGGCCTCGTTCTCATCGTGCTCGCCACGATGTGCGCCACCTACCTCAAGATCCGTTCCATGATCACGGGCGAGGAAGTGACGATCAGCGATCTCCTTCTTCTTTTCATCTATCTCGAAGTGGTGAGCATGTCGTCGGTTTACTGGAGAGCCCATAAACTCCCGGTGCGCATGCCGCTTTACATCGCCATGGTGGCGCTGGCCCGTTACCTCATGTTCACGGCGGGCCATATCGACGCGGTACGAATCGTTGCCCTGGCGCTGGCCATCTTGGTCCTGGCGCTTGCGGTCCTCGTCCTTCGCTTCGGCCATCGGCGTTACCCCTACGTCGAGACCCGGAACGGGGCCCGGGGCGAGGACCGTGAGGATCACGCGTTGCCTTGAGACGAAGACGGGCGCGCGAAGGGGAACGGGGTCGAAGGGGGCGGTCAGTCCTTTCTTGGCGGGGCGGACGGGCGGGCGCGTGCTGTCCGTCCCGCGGGCGGGGATTCTTCCTCGCCCAGAAGGCGGCGGACGAGCGCCGATTCGCGGGCGTAGAACCCTTCGGTATGCAGGGATTCGGGGAAACGGAGCAGGGTCACGTCGAGGTGATGGCAGACTTCATGGATGAGGGTTCGGAGGAACGTGCGGAACGCCACGACCTTACCGAGCCGCGCCGTGTACATCCAGACGAGGATACGGCGCCGGGCGGACGCCTGCCCGGGCGGGCTGTATTCGTAGAGGCCGTGGAGTTCCGAGCCCGCCCGGGCGGGGCGACGCTCGAGGACTTCCACGCGAACCGAGGGGACCCGGAAATCCTGGCAGACGGCGTCCGTGAGGGCCTGGGCGTCGCGGGCCACCGCCGCCTGACGGCCGGAGGCCAGACTTGACTCGAGCTGCCGTGTCCGGCGCCGGAGCTCCTCGGGACGGGTCAACGGGAGGTCCAGGACCGCGTCGCTGGCCTCGTAGAGCCGGCGGCGGCGAGCATCCAGGCGATGGTAGTAGGAGAACACCATGATCGAAGCGGCATAGGGTGGCAGGAAAGGGCGTGTTCCGGGGCACCACGGTCTCGTCCGCGGGCGTCGTCCCTCCTTCTGTGCCGCTACAATAGCACGGCGGCGTGGAGGGGATGCGTCCCGGCCGCTTTCGTTCACGACGAGAATGACGATGCCCGACGATCTTGCCCGACTTGATTTTGATACCCGGGAACTCTGCCGCGAGGATGTCTTTACCGACCAGCGGGTCGGGACCATCCGCCGCATGGTTCCCGTCCGTCCCGACGGAAGCGACGATCCCGCCCGTCGCGTCCAGTTCTACGGGGAGACCAGTCTCCTCACGCCGGCGGGTACGCTTCCGGTGAGTTTCCGGCTCGAGGCGCAGACGCTCGAAGAGGCGACGACCTTGTTTGCCGGGGCGGCCCGCGCGGCCGTTGAGGACACCGTGCGGCAACTTCGCGAGTTGCGTCAGCAGGCCGCCTCGTCGATCGTTGTCCCCGACGCCACGACGGCCTCGGGCCTTCGTGGCGGTGGGAAGATCCAGATCCCTTGAGGGCCGACGGAGCCGGCTTCGGGGAGGCCCCGGGCCGGTTGCCGTGAACCCGTTGCCGCCGCGGGACGGGAAGGGTGCTCCTTGGCCGTCCCCGGCGGGCTCGTCCGGGATTCAGAACGGGTGGTACCCGAAGTGCTGCCCGCTCACGGCGGCGGAGGCAATGAGCCCGCCGCGGACGAGGATGTAGACCTCGTAGCCCGAGCGATTCGCGGCGAAGGTCTGGGCGGCGGCGTGGGGAGCGTTCGCTTCGGCTCCGGCACGGTATTCGTCCGCGCCGTAATTGGCGCTCGCGTGTGCGCCGGCACGGATGACGACGGCGGTGGCCGAGGCTCCGAGCGAAAACGTTCCGTTCGTGAAACGGTGAAAGCTCCGCGGCGTGTTGAACACGATGAGCTCGCTGTACGCTTCGCCGCCGATCTGGAAGCCGAAGCTGGCTTGGGTCAGGGAGGCGACGCCCACAAGGTGCCCGCCCTGGTACACCTGTCCCATGCCGCGCGCCCCGCCGACCATGAGGGCGCCCTTCACCACGCTCGGGAAAATGGCGTAACCGTAGGCCCGGGCGAGAGCGGCGTGCACGTCGGGGCTTTCTTTCACGAAATGGGCCAAGGCCCGATTGGCGGAGGCCGTGGCGTGGGGCGTGGTCTCACTGCGCGGTGAGGCGCACCCGCCAAGGGCCAGAAGGGCAAGAATCGGAAGGACCGCGCTGACGCGGCCGAGGAAGCGGGAAGTCATAGGTTGTCTCCGGTGCAGGAACGTGGCGGGGGGAGGGGGATCAGGCGCCGTCCCTGTCGATAGGGTCGACGAGGAGGCTCGGGACATCGCCCGCACGGGCGTAGGGCTGTTCGCGGGCGATGTCCTCCGCCGCCCGGTCGCGTTCCTCAAGGCTCGCGTACCAACGGACGGCCGTCCAGTCGGGGCCCAGAAGATGGGGGGCGCGCATGGGATCGTCGGGCGGAAGACGAAAGCGCAGCCCGTAGCGCCGGGGCGAAGTCGTGAGCGGCATCGGTCGTTCAGGAAACTCAAAGTACCGATTGTTCATTCTAGCGCCTGCGGTTGCTTCAGGCAAGATAGCGGGCCACGTAATCCTCGAGGGACTCCTGACTCTTTTCAAGGCGGGCCTGATCGTCGAGTGAGCGACGGCGCGCTTCCTCGAAGAGCGCCTCGCGTTCCGGGTCGGAGTACACGCCCGCACGGTGACGGCGAGCGTGCGCGTGTGCCCGTTCAAGCACGTGGGCCGAGAACCCGATGCGCCGCGCCTCGAGGGCCCGGAGGAACCGCCCCGAGGGCGTCGTCTCGGGATCCGCGACCCGGGCCCGCGCCTCGGCGACGGCGGCCGTGTAGGACGCCTCGGGCCGATCGCCGTCCAGGACGCCGGCCAGGATCTCGAGATCGTCGAGGATCTCTCCGGCCATGTCCGCGAGGCGGCGGCGCTTGCCGCCCGCCGCGGCGAGCTGGATGTGGGGCGAACGTCCGCGGTACGCGACGAGCCGGACGTTGGCGCTCACGTCGAAGTGCTCGCACTCCGTGAGCGGCGGGCTCGGGAGGAGAAAGCCTCGCCACAGGAGAAGCTCGAGGAAGCGAAGCGTCGGGGTGCGAACACCGGACGGGGCGTCGGGATCAAGGTCGAGAACACGGATCTCGAGATAGCGGATCCCGTCCCGGGCGAGGGTGCGGAGGGGGCGTTCGTCCGGAATCTTGCGGGGTTTGGGTCGGGCGTAGGCGTAGTACTCGTTCTCGGTCTGGAGGACGGCGGTGCTCAGCTGGCGCCAGCGTTCGTGGCGGCGGACGCCGATATGCTCGTAGGCCGGATCGGGCGTGCGCGTCGCGCCGCCCAACGTGGCCACGTAGGCTTCGAGCGAATCGAGGTCGATGCGGAGGGGTGACTGGCTGCGGTTCTGGTAGCCGAGATCGCTCATCCTGAGGGTCGTGGCTTCGGGCTCGTAACGGGTGTCCTCGGACCAGGGAAGGGCGGGAAGGGCAAGCCCGGGGCGGTAGGTGCGGCACATCGCTGGCGAGGCCCCGAAGAGGTAACACGGGAGCCAGGCGACGCGCACGATGTTGCGGAGCACGTCCATCAGGCGCCGGTTGCGTTCTTCCCCGCCGTCTTTCGCGTCGCGGGGCCACAGCGTCTCCGGAAAGGAGTAGTTGAAGTGCACGCCGGCGATGGTCTGCATGAGCCGGCCGTATCGGTGACCGAGCCCGATCCGGTAGACGTGCCGAAGAAGGCCTTGGGGGGAGGATCCGTAACGGGCGATGCGGACGGCGCTTGGGCGCAGGATGCAGGGCATGCTCGCGGACCAGAGGAGTTCGTCGCCGATGTGCCGGTGGACGAGGACGTGAAGGTCGTCAAGAAACGTCACCACGGCCTCGGGGTCGGTGAGCGCCGGGGTGACAAGCTCGAGCATGGCCTCGGCGTAATCGGTCGTGACGTAAGGGTGCGTGAGGGCGGCCCCGAGGCCCCGGGGGTGAGGCGTCGGGGCAAGGCGCCCCTCGGGATCAACCCGAAGGGATTCTTTCTCGAGACCCTTGCGGCCCTCCCTCAGGAGATCGGCGGGGTGGTCGTCGAGGAAGGCGGCCAGGGCACGGCGCAACGTCACGGAGCGGGATCTCTGGGGGCGGGCGGCACGAAGGAAAGGTCTCGCCGCCGGGAGCCGCCTCGTGAAAAGACGAAAGGGCCCGCGGCACGGAGCCAGCGCCCATCATACACAGGGGAGGGTGCTCCGTGTCGTCCCCGTCCCCGTCCGCTTTCCTTTACTGCCAGCAGTGCTGGGCGGTGTCCGTCCCGGTGACGGATTCGTGACCGAGCGCGTTGATGCTGAAGGTGCCGCACTCGGTGTCCGCCTTCTGAGCATTCTCGGGGGTCGCGGTGAGGGTGAAACTTGCCGGGCTCGTGGACGTGACGGTCATGCTGTAGTAGTGGCTCGTCGTGCTCGCTATGCCCGCTTTCTGGGCGGTGGCCGAAAACCCCAAGGCCGAAAGATTGGTGGTGTAGCCGTTGTTCACCGTGTAATAGCGCTGCTCCGCGCTCGCCGCCTGGAGGAGGAGCGAGACGGCGTTTGTCCGGCGGGCCTCGATGAGATAGTGCTGATAGGCGGGGATGGCGACGACCGCTAGGATGCCGACGATGGCGATCAGGGTGAGGGG
>JAKAQQ010000050.1 GCA_021819635.1 Pseudomonadota bacterium | reverse complement strand
TACGCGCAGTACGCCCTGATCGAGCCCTGGCTCAAGAACGACACGCCGGAGGGCGATCGTGAACGGTTGCAAAGCCACGACGAGCGTGCCCGTCTGGACGGCCTCTACGAATGCATTCTCTGCGCCTGCTGCTCGACCGCGTGCCCGAGCTACTGGTGGAACCCCGAGAAGTACCTCGGGCCGGCCGTTCTCCTCCAGGCCTTCCGCTGGCTTGCCGACAGCCGGGATCTGGCCAAGGCGGAGCGTCTTGAAGCGCTCGAAGATCCCTTCCGGCTCTACCGCTGCCACACCATCATGAACTGCACCAACACGTGCCCGAAGGGTCTCAATCCCGCCAAGGCCATCGCCGAAATCAAAAAGATGATGGTGGCGCGCGAGACGTGAACCGTCGCGCACGGGCGACCGCGCGGTGAGCGTGCCCGAGGCCGACGGGGACCCCGGTGCCGCCGTTCCCGGGCGCCTTCGCTGGCGCTGCCGGCGCGGGACAAGGGAGCTGGACCTCCTCTTGGGCGGGTATCTTGATGCGCGCTACCCGCACGCGTCCCGGGCGGAGCGCGAGGCGTTCGAGAGGCTGACGGAGTGGCCCGACCCCGAGATCGTGACGGCGCTTCTCGGCCAGGGGCCGGCGGTTGACGAGGAGACGGCGCAGATCCTCGGGTTCCTGAGATCGCTGCCCCGATCCTGATCCGCGTCCGTGTGCCGCTTCTTTCCTCGCGGCGGAGAACCTTCAGTCCCCGTCCGGGTGAGGCCCCTGCACGACCGGGAGCCCTTCCTGGGCCCAGGCCACGGTTCCCCCGGCGACCACGTGCACGCGATCGGCCCCTTCCCGGAGCGCCTGCTCGCAGGCGCGCGAGGCGCGTGTTCCGTGCTGGCAGAGGATGTAGACGGGTTCGCTGTCCGGATGGCCGTGCGCGCGGATCGTGCGCTGGAGCTCTTCCCAACTGAAGGTATCGAGGGGAACATGGACCGCCCCCCGGGCGTGAAACGTGGCGTACTCCTCGTCGGTCCGGACGTCGACAAGGACGAGCCGCTCTCCGGCGTCGAGGAGGGCGGAGAGCTGGGCGGGGGTGACGGAAGGGACACGTGTCATGTCGTCTCCTCGGGGGATCCGATCTCTGGGTCTTGACTCATTCTAAGTCTTCGGAGGGCGGATTGCCGGGGGCGGTGGTCTCTCGGGCGACGCGCCCGGTCAATTCGCCGTACGTGGAGAGGGTCCACCCGAGATCGTGCGCCGCCCGCTTGACGGCGGGGTCCAGAAGAGCGCGGTATTCGGCCGCGTGCCGCGCCGAGGCGGCGCGGGCGCTGACCGCGGCGCCGGAGACCGTGGCGGGGTGAAGGTAGAGTTCCACCACACCGCGCACGGGGGAACGGAGGGCGCGGAGAACGTGCTCGGTGTCCATCGAGCCGCTGGCGCGGAGACCCAGCACGCAATCGTTGGTCAGGAGGCCGAGTTCGCGGCACCGCCGACGCATCCGACGCACCGGCAGCGCCATGGCCAGGGACGAGGGGGAGGGGAGGTGGCCCCGGGCCCCGGCGATGGCACGGCCCACCCCGGACGGTTCGTAGGGCAGGCGGAGACTCCGGAGTCCGTAGCGTTTCCCGATGGCGACCAGGTCCTCGAAGACGAGGGGATGGGTGTGAAAATGCTTGTGGGTGTCGGCGTGGTCGAGCCGCAACCCGCTGGCGCGAAACGCCTCGAACTGGGCGTCGATTTCCCGCCGCATTTCCCGGCGGAGCCGGCGGTCGCACGCAAGGCGGAACGACACCGCCTCCATCGAGCCCCGAAAGCGCCGGTCGGCGTCGACGAGGTGCGGGATCGCGTCGCGGCCGAGGACGGAGAGTCCGTCGGTGAGGGCGACGTGAAGACCGACGGCAAGACGCGGGAGACGGCGGGCACGGGCAAGGGCGTCGGCGGCGGCGGGCGCCCCGATCATGAGGCTCGCGGACGTCAGAAAACCTTCGCGGTGGGCGTGCTCGACGGCTTCGTTGACCTCGGTCGAGAGCCCGAAGTCATCGGCCGTGACGATCAGGGTGCGGCGCGGCGGCATCCGGTTCGACGGGCCCGTCCCGGCGGTCGGGGCGGGCCCGTGGGAGGCTTCTTCAGAGTGCGGCGTGGCGTTGACGGAGGAAGCGGGCGAATTCAACGCCTTCGCGCAGACGCCGTTTCATCATCTCGGGACTGCGCAGCATCTCGCCCACGAGTTCCGCGATTTTGCTCGGGCGGAAGTAGAACCGCTTGTAGAACGTGGCGACCGATTCGAAGATTTCCTTGTGGTCGAGATGCGGGTAGGTGAGCGGGATGAGCTGGAAGCCGTTTTCGCTCACGAGCCGATCCGCCTGACTGAGGTCCAGCCAGCCGTTCTCGACCGCCTCGCGGTAAAGCCGCGTTCCCGGATACGGCGCCGCGAGCGAGACCTGGATCGTGTGCGGGTTGATCTCCTGGGCGAACCGGATGGTCTCCTGGATCGTGTCCCGCGTTTCCCCCGGCAGGCCCATGATGAACGTGCCGTGGATGGTGATCCCGAGATCGCGGCAATCCTTCGAGAAGCGGCGCGCGATATCGAGCCGGAGTCCCTTCTTGATGTTGAAGAGGATGTCCTGGTTGCCGCTCTCGTACCCGACGAGGAGCAGACGCAGCCCGTTGTCGCGCATGACCTTGAGGGTCTCGTACGGCACGTTGGCCTTGGCGTTGCACGACCAGGTCACCCCGAGTTTGCCCAGCCCGCGGGCAATTTCCTCGGCCCGCGGCTTGAAGTCGGTGAAGGTGTCGTCGTCGAAGAAGATTTCCTTGACCTGGGGGAAGTTCTTCTGGATGTAGCGAACCTCCTCGAGGACATGCGCGGGGCTGCGGACCCGGTAGCGGTGCCCGCCCACGGTCTGGGGCCAAAGGCAGAACGTGCATTTGGAGCGGCACCCCCGGCCGGTGTAGAACGAAATGTAGGGGTGCTTGAGATAGCCGATGAAGTAGTTCTCGATCCTGAGATCCCGCTTGTAGACCTCGGAGACGAACGGCAGGTCGTCCATGTTCTCGATCGTGGCGCGCGTCTTGTTGTGGACGAACCCTCCGTCCGCCGCCCGGTAGCTGACCCCGTCGACGTCGCGGAAGGGGCGTCCCTCAGCCACCTCGAGGAGCGTGTAATCGAATTCCTCGCGGGCCACAAAATCCACGGCCGGCGCCCCCTTCAGGGACGCTTCCGGCTCGACCGCCACCTTGGCCCCCACCATCGCGACAAGCACGTCGGGGTACCGCTCCTTGAGGCGCGCGGCAAAGGCGCCGTCCGCCGCGTAGGAAGGGGAACTCGTGTGCATCACCACGAACTCGTAGCCCCGCGCACGCTCGAGGACCTCCTCGATGCTCAGGCCGTCGGCCGGCGCGTCGATGAGTTTGCTCCCCGGGATCAGGGCGGCGGGCTGGGCCAGCCACGTCGGATACCAGAACGAGCGGATTTCGCGCCGCGCCTGGTAGCGCGAACCCGCGCCGCCGTCAAAGCCGTCGTAAGAGGGCGGGTGGAGAAGAAGGGTTTTGAGGGTCATGGATCGTTGTCCTCCAACTGCCCGCGGCCGTCGATCGTGAGAAGGGACTCTTTCCATCGCAGGCGACGGGCCACGAGGGCCGCCAGCCACTCTGCCAAGGTCAGGAGATCGCGCGCCGGAAGGAGCAGAACCGCAGCACCGATCCGGTCGCTTCGTGAACGGTCCCAAGAACAAAAGTGTAGCACAAGGCGACCCAACACGAGGACCCCAAAGCCGCCCCAGGCAAGGGGCGTCCCGCCAAGAAGGGCGAGGCCGAGGAGAAGCGGGACGGTCGTCAGACCCGCGGGCAGTCCGAGATACCCCCAGGGATCGAGGGCCCGGATGGTTCCCAGCCAGCGTTTTTCGTGCGCCCAAACTTCGCGAAACGTCGTTTCCGTGACCATGGTCCTGGCCCTTGTCTCGAGGATCCCGGTCCTGAGGCCCAGGGCGCGAACACGGGCGGCGAGTTCGTGATCGTCGGCGAGAACGGGGCGGAGCGCGGCGAGCCCGCCCGTGGCCCCGAGCGTGGCGCGGCGGAGCGCGAGGGTGGCCCCGAACCCGTGCGCGTCGGGGGCCACGAGGGAAGCGACGAGAACGGATGTGTAGAACCAGTCGCCGATGTAGAGCGCGGCGAGCCGGGGCCAGAGACCGGCGCGCGGGGGGAGCGCCGCCCCATAAGGGCAGGTGACGAGGCCGGTCGCCGGATCGTGGAGCGGGGCGGTGACACGACGCAGGTGATCGGGCGCGAGGACGATGTCCGCGTCGACGAGCACGAGAAGCTCGTGCCGGGCGTGGGGCTCGAGCGCCTCGAGGTTGACCACCTTGGGGTTGACGCCGGCGGGTGGGACGGGGGTCACCACCGCCCGGTAAGGGCACGCGGGGTGACGGCGCCCCACGGCCTCGAGCGCGCCGAGCGCCGGGTCGTGGGGGTCGCACGTTCCAAAGACCAGTTCGAAACAGGGGTGATCCTGCCCGAAGAGGCTCTCGAGGCATGCGTCGAGACCGGGGAACGGGCCGTGCAGGGGGACGAGGACGCTGACCGGCTCGGGGGGGGACGAAGGGGGAGGGCGGAGGGCGCGTCCGCCCCCGAGGACCGCCGCGCCCGCGAGGAGAAGGTAGGCCAAAGCGACGCCATACACCAGCGTCCCGAGGACGGTCAGGATCGTTTCTGCGTGCATGCCGAAGAACCGTCGGGAGGGAAAGGCGTGGCCGGGCTGCCCCCCGCTCGCCTCCCGCAGTATAAGACCCGGCGAGGGGCGCCCGGCCGCAGGCTAGAATGCCCGCAATCCGTTCGCCGGGGTGCCGCGCATGAAGACCTTGCTGACCGGAGGGACCGGTTTTGTGGGATCCGCCGTCGCACGGGAGCTTCTCGCCGCCGGCCACGAGGTCCGTGCCCTCGTCCGCCCGCAGAGCCCCCGCGACAACCTTGAAGGTCTGGACCTTGAGTGCGTCGAGGGCGACCTCCGCGATCCGTCCTCCCTGGCCCGGGCACTCCACGGTTGCCGGGCTCTTTTTCACGTGGCCGCCGACTACCGTCTGTGGGTTCGTGACCCCGGAGAGCTCGAGCGGGTCAACATCGGAGGCACCGAGAGCCTGCTCGCGGCCGCTCTCGCGGCGGGCGTGGAGCGCGTGGTCTACACGAGCAGTGTGGCGACGCTGGCCTCGTTCCCCGACGGCCGACTGGCCGACGAGACGACGCCCGTCGGCCTAGGCGACATGGTGGGGGCGTACAAACGTTCGAAATTCCTCGCCGAGGAACGGGTGCGCGCCTTGGTGGCCGAGCGCGGAGCCCCGGTCGTGATCGTCTGCCCCTCGGCTCCTGTCGGGCCTCGGGACATCAAACCCACGCCGACCGGACGGATGATCCTCGAGGCGGCCCAGGGGCGTATCCCGGCGTACGTGGACACGGGGCTCAACGTCGTTCACGTCGAGGATGTGGCCCGCGGACACCTTCTCGCCTACGAACAGGGAAAGGTCGGGCAGCGCTACATTCTCGGGGGGACCAACCTCTCGTTGAAGGAGCTCCTTGAGGGCGTCGCGGAAGAATCCGGGCGGTCTCCTCCGCACTGGCGCCTGCCGCGCTGGCCTCTTTATCCCGTGGCCTGGGTCGGCGAGGGTCGGGCCCGGTGGACGGGACACGAACCGCGGGTCACCCGGGACGCCTTGCGGATGGCCCGCAAAAAGATGTACTACAGTTCCGAGAAGGCGCGGCAGGAACTCGGGTATCGGGCACGGGCGTGGCGCGAGGCCGTGGCCGATGCCTTGGCGTGGTACTACGGGCGTGGATGGCTCGACCGTCCCCCGCGGTCCCGTCTTCGTCCGTTATAATGCAGATTCATGTCTGATGATCGACCCGGAACAACGAATGGGGGAGCTCCCTCGCCGCATCCATCCGGTTCGCAAGCGATCGCAAGACGCTTCCGATGCTTATGAATCCTGAGCCCCGTTTGGTGTCCGTGGCTGAAGCGGCCGTGTCCGCGAGCCCTCTTCGCGCCACCGTTGTCAGCGACGACGACGCCCGGTTTATGTCCGGGATGCTCGCCGGAACATCGCGGACGTTTGCGCTGACCATCCCGCGTCTCCCCCCGGCGCTCCGTTGGGTCGTCGGCGACGCCTACCTCCTCTGCCGGATTGCGGACACGATCGAGGACGAGCCCGAGCTCAACCCGCACGAAAAAAACCGTTTTCATCTCCTGTTCCGCGAGGTGGTCGCCGGGCGCAAGAAGGCCGAGCCGCTCGTCGCCGCCCTCTTGCCCCGTCTCTCGCAACGCACGACGGCCGCCGAGCGGACGCTCGTCGCGGAGCTGCCCAGGGT
>JAKAQQ010000049.1 GCA_021819635.1 Pseudomonadota bacterium | reverse complement strand
ATCTGAGCCAGAATCAAACTCTTCGAAAAAAACTTTCTCCGAGCTGACAAGCTCCTCACGAACTACTCGTTCGTTTGTTGCAGGTCGCTCTATGAAAGGGTTGATACGACACCAACCGCGAGAGCGCCCACACAAGCTGCTTGATTACGTTCTTAAGGATCAACCCGCACGTTTCATCGAACGGGTTGACAAGTATAGGACCCTTGATGGCCCTTGTCAAGGGGGAGGAGATCCCACCCCTTCCTGCCCCCCCCGTGCCTCCTCCAAATCCTCCGTGGCATGGAGCTCTTCCGTAACGGGCGTGACCCCTGTCCAAAGCGTAAAGGACGCCGCAGCCTGCTCGACGAGAAGCCCCCAACCGTCGACACAGACAGATGCCCCGTGGCGTTCAGCAAGATTATGAAATGCTTTACTTTCCTTTCCGTAGCTCAGCGTGTAGAAGAGCGCTCCAGGACGTACGGATCCTTGGGGAAGTGACCAGTCGCCACCGCACATCCACGCGGAGGTCGCGTCGACGAAAAGCGTGCATTCCAGAGGGGCTGTCCTCCCCAGATCTTCGAGGACGTGGACGGGCTCAACGGTGATGCTCCGGCGCGCAAAATCGCGCGCCAGCGCGCACCCGCGCTCGGGGCGGCGCACGACAAGCTCAATGCGTGCGCAGTGTTCGTGGAGTGCAACGATCACCGCCCGCGCCGCTCCCCCCGCCCCGACCACGACCAGGCGGAGGGCACCGTCGTGGGCCAGGCCGTGGCGTTCAAGAAGTTCGCGACGCAATCCGATCACGTCCGTGTTGGCGCCGCGCAATACGCCCTCACGGCGATAGAGAGTGTTGACGGCACCGCTCGCCGCCGCCTCGGGATCCAGGGCTTCGGCAAGCCCGGTGGCCACGACCTTGTACGGCACGGTCACGTTCGCCCCCCAGCCCCCCCGGGCAAAGAACTCGCGCGCACGCGTGGCAAAGTCCGCAGGCGGCACAGGGTCCACGCGGTACCTGAGAGGAATCCCCGTGGCCACGGCAAAGTGGCGGTGCAGGCCGGGCGACCGCGTGTGCGCCAAGGGATACCCCCAGAGCACGCACTCAGGGCCTTCCCCGGGGCGTGGACCCGTGCGGCTCAGGAGATCGTTCCTTCGCGGAGCCAGCGGGCGGCGCGGGCCGCGTAATAGGTCAGAATGGCATCCGCCCCGGCTCGGCGGATGGCGACGAGCGACTCGATGACGGCGCGCGGCCCCTCAAGCAGTCCGCTCCGAATGCCCTGCTCGAGCAGAGCGTATTCCCCGCTCACCTGGTAGGCAAAGGTCGGCCACCCGAGCTCGCGCCGCACGCGTGCAAGCACATCAAGGCAGGGGCCGGCCGGCTTGACCATGAGGATGTCGGCCCCCTCCTGAATGTCGAGCCGGGCTTCACGCAACGCTTCCTCGGCGTTGGCCGGATCCATTTGGTAGGTGCTTTTGTCGCCCCGGCCAAGTGCCTGCGCCGAGCCCACCGCGTCACGGAACGGGCCGTAGAAGGCCGAGGCATACTTGACGGCGTAACTCAGGATCACCGTCTGGGTGTGTCCCGCCGCCTCAAGGGCGTGACGCAGCACGCCCACGCGTCCGTCCATCATGTCGGAGGGCGCCACGACGTCGGCCCCGGCGTCGGCCAGGCAAAGGCCCTGCCGCACAAGAATTTCGAGCGTCTCGTCGTTCAGAACGGTCCCGTCGGCGCCGAGGAGCCCGTCGTGCCCGTGGCTGGTGTAAGGATCCAGAGCCACATCGGCGATGAGGACAAGATCCGGCACCGCCCGACGCAACGCCCTCAGAGCGCACGGCACAAGCCCTTCGGGGTTCCATGCCTCGCGTCCGTCCTCGCTCTTGCGGGCCGGATCCACGGCCGGGAAGAGTGCCACCGCGGGGATCCCGAGCCGTCGCCACTCGCGGGCCTCTTCAGCCAGCACGTCAAGACTCATGCGCACGACCCCCGGCATGCGTGCCACCTCCTCGCGTCGTCCTTCGCCGGCAACCACGAAAGCGGGCTGAATGAGGTCTTCGGGGACAAGGATCGTCTCGCGCACGAGAGTGCGCAATCCGGGCGTCCGCCGGAGCCGGCGCAACCGCGTCCCGGGAAACGATCCCGGCAGCAAGGGTCCTTCCCCAAAGGCCGGAAACGAGACTGGACGGCGGCGATTCATGGCGCCATTCTAAGGGACCGGACCCCCTTCGTCGGAATCCGGGTCGGAACCCTCTCCGCCGAGGCCAAGCCAATCCCGGGGCCGGAGGTAACGCCCTAAGAGATCCGCCTCCGCGTGTTCTTCCGCAGGGGGGGCGTAAACCCAGCGGGCAAGCGGCGGAAGCGATGCGAGGATGGATTCCGTCCGCCCTCCCGACTCGAGGCCAAAGCGCGTCCCTCGATCGTGCAGGAGGTTGAATTCGACGTAACGCCCCCGCCGGTAGAGCTGGAAGGCCCGCTCGCGGGGGCCCCAGGGAAACGGAAGGCGACGGGCGAGGATCGCGTCGTACGCGCGGATGTAGGCCCGGGCGACCGCGGTAACGAAATCGAGCGTGCGTTCAAACGTGCCAAGCATGCAATCATCGAAGAAGAGCCCCCCAACCCCACGCGGCTCGCGGCGATGGGGAAGATAAAAATAGCGATCGCACCAGTCTTTGTAGCGGCGGTAGAGCTCGAGGCCTCCGTAGGGACGGCACGCGTCGAGCGCCGCTTCGTGCCACAGCCGGCAATCCTCCTCAAAACCGTAGCAGGGCGTGAGATCGAACCCCCCCCCGAACCAGAGAGTCTCGGGTTCCTCCTTGGAGGTGGTCTCGAGGAAACGCACGTTGCAGTGAGACGTCGGAGCGTAGGGGTTGCGCGGGTGGACGATCACCGACAGCCCGAGGGCGCGAAAGGGAGCTCCGGCAAGGTGCGGGCGACGGCGCGTCGCGGCCGCCGGGAGAAGCGCGCCTTCGATATGGGAAAAATTGACCGCCGCCCTCTCGAGAATCCGGCCTTCGTCAAGAACCCGGCCCCGCCCCCCGCCGCCGCCCGGGTGCTCCCAGCGATCGTCGCGAAAACCCTCCTCCGTTCCTTCGTGCCGCGCCAGCATGGCCACGACCTCTTCCTGCAACGCGCGGAAGAGAGGATCGACGCGCTCGTGGTGCCGCGGGTCGCTCACGGGGGCGCCGCCCGAAGAACCCGACCGTCACGGGCGTCGCGGATTTCGGTCGGGCCCGCAAGCCCGCCCAGCGGGCCATCGAGCACGACGGCGAGGCCGTCCGGAAAGGCGTCCTGGACTTCGCGCACAGCGCGGGCCGCGCGGCCGCCGCTCGGGTTAGCGCTGGTTGACACAATCGGGCCACCGAACAGCGCGGAAAGCCGAGCGGCGACGGGATGGGCCGTGACGCGGACCGCCACCGTCGCGTGGTCGCCGCAAAGCGCAGCGGGACACCCCACCGCGGCCGGGAAAACCCACGTGCACGGGGCCGGTACTAGGGGGAGGGGGACGACGAGCGGGCAGGCGTCGAGCGCCACGAAGGAACAAAGAGCCTCCCAACGGTCGGCGATGAGGATGAACCCCTTGGTCGTGGGGCGCCCCTTCAGGGCAAGCAGCTTCCCGAGCGCCTCGCCGGAACGGGGATCGCACCCGAGGCCGTAGACCCCTTCGGTCGGATAGGCGACAAGCTCCCCGGCGGTGAGCGCGCGGGCCGCCGCCGCGATGCCGTCCGCATCGGCAGGGCGGACCAACATCACGAAGGACGGCGGCGTTTCGTCGACCCGGAACCGCCCGTCTTGGGCGCAAGCCGCTTCCGGACCGTTTTCGTGGGGGGCGTTCCGGCAAGCCCCTTGTCCTCCTCACCGCTCCTCTCGCGTGCCTTCCTGCGGGAGGATGTCTTCGCCGGAGCGCCGCCCTCCTGAGCCGCAGGTTTCTCCGCGCCTTTCCCGTCGGCGGCTTTGCGTCCGGAGGAACGGCGGGCGCCTCCGGAGGCAGATTTCTGCACGGGTCGCCCGCGGGCGGCCCGACGGAGGGGAGCAGCCTCAAGAAGACGGGCGCAATCCTCGGCGCTCAGGGCTTCCGGAGTCCGGTCGGCCGGAACGCGGACGCGCCGCTCGCCGTCCGTGACGTAAGGACCGAAACGTCCACGGAGGACGCTCACGCCCTGCTCGGGATAATGGACGATGATCCGCCGGGCGCGCGCCTCATCGTCGGCGCGTAGAACGGCCACGGCCTCGTCCAGGGTGATGTGCAAGGGATCGTGCTCGCGCAGCGTGACGTAGCGGTCGCCGCGGCGGACGTACGGGCCAAAGCGCCCGATCCCCGCGCTCAGGGCGACACCCTCGGGATCCTCCCCCAAGGCGCGAGGAAGGGCCAGAAGTGCCAGAGCCTGCTCGAGCGTCAGGGTCTCCAGTGAGAACCCGGGGGGGATACGGGCGTAACGCGGCTTCGCCGTCTCCGTCTTTTCGCCGAGTTGGACGAACGGGCCGAACGGGCCGAGGCGCACGCTCACCGGCTGCCCGCTTGCGGGGTCCGCACCGAGGGCGCGGGAGGGAACCGCCTGCGCACGGGTCACCGTGCGCGCCACCCGTTCCAGATCCTCGTGAAACGGCAGCCAGAAGGCCTGGAGGATTGGAATCCAAGGTTTTTCTCCCCGGGCGATTTCGTCGAGCTCGTCTTCCATCCGTGCGGTGAATCCATAATCGACGTAACGGCCGAAATGCTCGGCAAGAAAGCGCACGACGACGCGGCCGACATCGGTCGGATGGAACCGTTTCTGGACCATCGTGGTGTATTCCCTGTGGCGCAGCGTTTCGATGATCGACGCGTAGGTCGAGGGGCGCCCAATGCCGTACTCCTCGAGCGCCTTGACAAGCGAGGCCTCGCTGTAGCGCGGGGGGGGTTCGGTGAAATGCTGGAGCGTGAGAAGATCCTTCAGGGGAACCTCCTCGCCCACCTCGAGAGGGGGCAGAGCCGCCCGTTCGGCGGTTTCTTCGCCCTCCTCACGCGCCTCACGGTAGACGGCCGTGAACCCCGGCTCACGCAGAACCGACCCGTTCACCCGGAAACGGCCGATCTCGGAGGCCGCAAGGTCGACCCCGAGGATGTCGTAAACGGCCGGCTGCATCTGCGAAGCCAAGGCCCGTCGCCAGACAAGTTCGTAAAGCCGCCACTGGTCCGCCACAAGACGCCCGCGGAGGGCATCGGGATGGCGGGAAGGATCGGTCGGACGGATGGCCTCGTGGGCCTCCTGGGCGTTTTTACTTTTCGTGCGGTAACGGCGTGGTTCTTCGGGCAAAGCCTGCGCGCCGTAGAGGCGACGGATCGTTGCACGCAGGTCGTTCAGCGCCTGCTCGGCAAGCTGAACGGAATCGGTGCGCATGTAGGTGATGAGCCCCACGGCCCCGGAGCCGAGATCAATCCCCTCGTAGAGCTGCTGGGCCATCTGCATCGTCTTGCGGGCGGGAAACCCGAGCCGGCGGGCGGCGTCCTGCTGGAGGGTCGAGGTGGTGAAGGGAGGAGGCGGCTGGCGGCGGCGCTGACCGGCGTCCCGGGCGGCGACGCGCAGCGTCCCCGCCCGGGACGCCGCGAGGAGCCGCGCGCGCAGCGCCGCAGCCTGCGTCGCGTCCGCAATCTCGTGGGTCCCGAGGCGCTCCCCGTCGACGTGGGTCAGTCGGGCTCGGAACTCCTGACCGTCCTTGACGAGCGCGGCTTCGAGCGTCCAGTATTCGCGGCGCACGAACTTCTCGACTTCCTCCTCACGCTCAACGATCAGGCGGAGCGCGGCGCTCTGGACACGACCGGCCGAGAGCCCGCGTCGGATCTTGCGCCAAAGGAGCGGCGAGAGGTTGAACCCGACGAGATAGTCCAGCGCGCGACGGGCCTGCTGGGCGTTGACAAGGTCGCTTGAGATCGTCCGCGGCACACTCAAGGCCTCGCGCACTGCCCGTTCGGTGATCTCGTGGAAAACGATGCGCTCAACCCGCTTGCCCGCAAGCACGCCGCGCTCCTCGAGGAGCCGGCAGAGATGCCAGGAAATGGCCTCTCCTTCCCGGTCCGGGTCGGTTGCCAAGAGAAGCCCGTCGGCATCCTTCAGGGCCCGGGCGACGGCGTCAACGTGGCGGGCGTTTCGCTCGATCGGCGCGTAGTGCATGAAGAACTCACGCTCCGGATCGACCGCTCCTTCCTTCGGGACAAGATCCCGGACATGGCCGTAGGACGCCAGCACCACGTACGACGGACCCAGATATTTCTGGATGGTCCGGCTCTTGGCCGGCGATTCAACGACAACAACCTGACGCACGTCTTTCCCTCAGAAAAAGGAAGACCCGGTCGGACCCCGGGGACCGAATCGGGTCAATGTCGATAATCCGAGTCCGGAAGAAACGGCAACCCGATCGGCGAATCGCTCCCGTCTTCGGAACCGGGCGCACC
>JAKAQQ010000048.1 GCA_021819635.1 Pseudomonadota bacterium | reverse complement strand
AGCCATGCGGTCGGCCAGATCCCCGCGCGAGAGCACAATCTCCTCGACCGCACGATCGTCGGCCAGACTCGTCACCACGCAGGGCGCGGGGGCAAAATCGCCGAGGTCCCGGACGACCTCGGCGCCGGCCGCGACGAGCGGGGCCGTCTTCGCGCGGTCCCGGTTGTGGACGAGCAGCCGAAAGCCGGCCTCCTGCAAGCGGTGGGCCATCCCCGCACCCATGCGCCCGAGCCCGACGAAGCCGACCGTGCCCGGCGGAACCAGAGAAGGAAGGTCGGGGGGGGAATCGGGCACGGAAGCGCTTCCGGGTGAGGAACGGAGCCCCGCTATCATGCCAAAAGGCGGGAACCCCGGGCCGGGCCCGGGGCAAACAGCGAGGCTCAGTCGGGAGGGGGGTGATCCTTGTCCGTGGCGTAGATCACATGGCTCGCGGCGAGGGCCCACGGCAACGGCAAGGCCCCGAGAAACGGGGCAAGCAACCAGGTCCACCACGGAGGGGCGCCCCGGGTGTGGGGCAGCCGCCGCCACCAGGATCCGAGGAATCGGCGGGCGCCGGCGGCCATGCGGGGGGAGACGGGCCCGAGGTCGTGAACCACGACGCGATGGAACGTGTAGAAAAGATCGACGCTCGCGCCCACGCACGCGACCAGGAAGAGCACCCCGTACGTGACCGTCACCACCGCGCCGACAAGCTTCCAGTGACGGCGGGCGAGAAGGAAACTCTCGCGCACCGTGCCGACAAGATCCCGGCCTCCCAGGACCGACGTGAAACCAACGAATACGCCGCCCATGCTGATCACGACGAGGAGCAGGGCGGGCACGAGAAGGAAAACAAAGACGCTCAGGGCCACGAGCACAGGGGGAGGCAACGACAGAAGCGAAGCGAGGGTATAGACCAGGAGGGCCACAAGCGCGCCCGCAATCCCCCCGAGGACGAACGCCACGACGGCCGCGACATCCAGCACGATCACCCCGAGGGCGTAGACCATGACCCGCGGCCAAAATCCCCGCTCTCCTTCCGGAGCCCGGCCGCCGGCAAGACGGCGGATGATCCAGGCGTTGAAGAGCGCGCCGAGGTAGGTGAGGACGAGCCAAGGCAGGAGGGGCACACCGGAGATGACCCCCCCCACAGCCACGGCCGCCAGAGCTCCGGCGAGGGCGATGCCGAAGAGAGCCGGAAAGTCCGCGGTGTACGCTCCGAAGGCCCGGGCAAGGACCTCTCCGGTCGAGAGCGGCGGTGGTATCCCCCCCCCCTCGGTCCGTGAAATGGTCGGCATTTCAGCGAGGCCTCCGCCCCAAGCCCGGCCGAGGCCCGGAAGGGGCGGTGACCCCGCGGTGACAGACGAACTTCGTCTTGTCCTCGCGCGCAATGTCGGCTATCATGTATTCATCCTATTTCCCCTCTTCCTAGGAGGATATCACGATGAAAAAGGCAGCTCTGCTCGCGGCGGGGGTCATGGTTCTCGCCTTGGCGGCCTGTGGCAGCAAAAGCCAGGCTCCGAAGAGCACGACCATGAAGTCCACGACTACGTCCATGAAGAGCACGACCACGACGATGCCCGCCCCCAAGGCCAGCACGGTCATGAAGGCCCCCAAGGCCATGACCAAGATGGCGAAGACCGCGGGCAAGACCTCGACCGGCTCCAAGAGCTGATTCGGCCCTACAAAATATCGACAGGCCCCGAGAAAATCGGGCACTGACGGCGTGGAGGAAGAGAGGGGGCGTTTTTTCGCGTCTCCCGACGTTACCCTCGTGGTCGGTGGCGTGAGCGCCGCACACGCTTGAACCCCGCCTGTCCAGGCGGGGTTTTTTTGTGCCTGTCTCTTCCCGAACAATCAGGCGCGGCCGGGAGGAAGGGTGGAGGCGATCGAACCGGGTGACGCCGGCGTTCCGTCACGGGACTCCGGCAGGTGGATCCCGAAATCCTCCCGCAGGCGCTGGAGGGCGGTGGACACAATCCGGCAGCCGCGTCGCCCTTCGGGGTTGAGCCAGAGACCCACGTCGGGAGCCAGAACCGCGATCACCTCGCCCCCAAGCCGGGGAAGGATTTCGTGCGCCGCGGGGGCGAGTTGCTCGACCCAGCGCCCGGCAAGACCGGGCTCGGTGAAGAGGGCCGCGAGACGCCCGTAGCGAAGGTCGGAGAGGACGAGCCCCTCGCGCCGATCCCCCTCCCCCTCCGCCCGTCGAACCACGAGTTCCACCTCGGCACGGACGAGCGCCTGGTAGAGGGTCACAATCGAAACTTGCTTCTGCGGGAGGCCCGCCAGGAGGTAGTCGATCTCGGTCCGGCTGTCAAAGTCGGCTTCGGGGGCGGGAACACGCTCATCGGTCATGGAAGCCTCCGGTCGGGCGCAGACACAACATCAACGGGTGGCCGAAAAGGCATGCTCGAGATCCGCGCGGAGATCTTCGAGATCCTCGATCCCGACGGAGAGTCGGACGAGACCGTCGTCGATTCCGAGAGCCCGACGGCGCTCGGGATCCAGCGCGGCGTGCGTCATCGTGGCCGGATGCTCGGCCAGGCTTTCGACCCCTCCGAGGCTTTCCGCCAGCGTGACGAGACGGAGGTTCCCAAGGAACGCGCGGGCGGCCTCGCCGCCGCCGCGGAGGACGAAGGTAATCATCCCGCCGTAGGCGCGCATTTGCCGCCGGGCAAGGGCGTGGTCCGGGTGCGAGGGGAGCCCCGGATAGAGGACGCGGGCGACCTCCGGGCGGGTCTCAAGCCAACGGGCGAGGGCGAAGGCCTGGGCCGTGTGGCGCTCCATGCGCACGGCAAGTGTCTTGAGCCCCCGAAGCACAAGGAAAGAGTCGAAGGGGCTGGGAACCGCGCCCACGGCGTTCTGGAGATAACGCAGGTGCTCTTCAAGGTCCGCGCGCGCGGGCGACACCGCCACCACCCCGCCCACGAGATCCGAATGCCCGTTGAGGTACTTCGTCACGGAGTGGACGACAAGATCGGCGCCAAGCGCGAGGGGGGTCTGCACCCAGGGCGTGGCAAAGGTGTTGTCCACGGCCACGAGAAGACCACGGTCGTGCGCCCAGGAGATCCAGCGGCGGAGGTCGACCAGCTTGAGGAGCGGGTTGGTGGGCGTCTCGATCCAGAGAAGACGGGTGTTCGGGCGGAGGAGAACCCCGGGGTCCTCGCCCGCGAGGGGCGTGTAGTCCACCGCGAGCCCGGACGTGCGGGCCCGGACGCGGTCGAAAAGCCGGCTCGTCCCGCCGTAGAGATCGTCGACCGCAAGAATGCGGCTGTCGCGATCCAGGAGATCGACCACGGCCGCGATGGCCGCCATGCCGGAGGCGAACGCGACCGCACCACGCCCGCCCTCGAGGGCGGCGAGGCAGCGCTCGTAGGCGCCGCGCGTGGGGTTCCCGGTGCGGGCGTATTCGTACCCGCGGTGCTCCGCCGGGCGAATCTGGGCGTAGGTAGAGGTGGCGTAGATCGGCGTCATCACCGCCCCGGTGAGGGGGTCCGGTTCCTGACCGGCGTGAACGGCCCGGGTGGAGAACCCCGTGTCCGGAGGGGGAGGCGTGTCGCGACCGCTCACCGACCCACGCTCCGGGCCCCGATCCGGCGGCGGCGCTCAAGACGGTCGAGCACGCTGGTCCGTGTGGCCGCGCCAAGCGCGCGGCCCGAAGCCGGATCGATCAGAACGACCGCCGGCGCGGCGGCGACGAGCGCCAGAAGCGAAGCTTCCGTGTCGGTCACCGCAAGCTCGGGCGAATCGCGCCGGACGACGGAAGCCACGGGTGCCCCGAGCCCCTCGGGCCCGGCGGTCGCGAGCCGGAGGAGATCTTCCTCGAGGAGAAGGCCCGCCCGCGCTCCCGCGCCCGGGCGCACGAGGAGGGTGTCAAGACGAAGATCGCGCATGCGCTTGAGAGCGGCCTCTCCCGCGGTGTCGGTGTCCACCCAGCCCGCGGAAGCGACGAGGTCGTCGGCGGGGAGGAAATCCCTGAGATCGCCGTGATCGGGCCGCTCGTCGAGGCCATGGCGCGCAAGCCAACGGGGGTCGTACACACGGGTGAGGTAGCGGGTACCCTGATCGCAGACGAAGGTGAGAACGGTCGAAGGGCGGGGGGTCGTGCGGGCCTGATGGAGCGCGGCGGCCAGCAGCACCCCTGTCGAAGACCCGGCCGCCACCCCCGTCCGCCGGAGAAGTTCCCGGGCGGTGCGAAACGCCTCCGCGTCCCCGACCGTGACCACCTCGTCGACGAGGGAGAAGTCGCCGATCGACGGGAGGTAGTCCTCCCCGATGCCCTCGACGAGCCAGCGGCCCGAAGGCCCCACGCGCCCGCTGCGGTGGTAGCCGGCCAGGACCGACCCCTCGGGATCGGCCAGGACGATGCGCAACCGGGGGTGACGGGCCTTGAGGTAGCGGCCGAGGCCGGTAAGCGTTCCGCTCGTGCCGGCTCCGACCACGAGGACGTCGAGCTCGGTGCCAAACTCCTCCCAGATCTCCGGACCGGTCGAGGCCTCGTGGGCGGCGGGGTTGTCGGGGTTGCCGAACTGGTCGATGAAAAAGCCCCCGCGCTCGGTCGCGAGCCGCTTCGCCAGATCCAGGTAATAGTCGGGATGCCCGCGGGTGACGTCCGAACGGGTGAGCACGACCTCGGCCCCCATCGCCCGCAGTTGGGCGATCTTCTCGCCGCTCATCTTGTCGGGAACCACCAGGAGGAGGCGGTAGCCGCGCAGCTGGGCAACCAAGGCCAAGGCAATCCCGGTGTTGCCCGCCGTCGCCTCGACGATCCAGCCCCCCGGGCGAAGGTGCCCGCGGCGTTCCGCGCCTTCGATCATGTGAAGCGCGATGCGGTCCTTGATGGACCCGCCGGGATTGGAGGACTCGAGCTTGAGGAAGACCCGACCCGCTCCGGTGTCGAACCCGTGGAGCGCGAGCACCGGCGTGCGACCAATGAGTTCGAGCAGGCTCGTGTACCTCGCCACCCGACGGTTCTCCACGCGATAATCTGTGGGTGATTCTAACAGACCCCCCTCCGCCCCCGTCCGCCGCCTCCCGCACCCTTGCCTCGCTGCTGACCGAAGGGGAACACCGCCTCGCCCACGGCGGTCTGTCGGCGCCACGCCTCGAATGCGAAATCCTCCTGGCGCACGCGCTCGGGTTGGAGCGCAGCGCGCTCTGGCGGCTCTCCCCCTCGGCACTTCTCCCCGAGACGGCTCTCCGCCGCTGGCGCAAGCTCCTCCACCGGCGTCTTTCCGGCGAGCCCATGGCCTATCTCCTCGGGCGCAAGGAGTTCTGGACGCTCCGGCTTGCGGTCCGGCCCGGCGTGCTCGTCCCGCGGCCGGAGACCGAAGCCCTCGTCGTCTTCGCGGAGCGGCTGTTTGCACCCGAGACCCGGGCCCGTTTCCTCGACCTCGGCACCGGGAGCGGCGCCCTCGCCCTCGCCCTCGGGACGCTTTTCCCCGAGGCCGATATCTGGGCCACGGACCGCGCGGGCGAGGCTCTCGCGCTCGCGGCGGAAAACGCCCGCCGGGCGGGCCGACGCCTCGTCCTGAGGCAAGGGAACTGGTTCTCCGCGATTCCCCCGGGCCGACGCTTCGCGCTCGTCGTCGCCAACCCTCCGTACCTGGCGGCCGACGCGCCCGCCCTCGCGGGCGACGGCCTGCGGCGCGAGCCGAAGAGCGCCCTCGTGGCCGGAAACCGGGGGATCGAGGATCTGGGGGTGATCGTCACGCACAGCCCCGCGCACCTTGAGCCGGGGGGCTGGCTTCTTCTCGAGCACGCCCCGGACCAGTCGGCGCCCCTCGCGGCCCGCCTGCGCGCGTGCGGGTTCACCTCGCTCCGGACGATCCGCGATCCCGGCGGGATGCCCGTCGGAACCGCCGCCCGCCGGACCGCTCGCTCCGGACGCCTCAGAAGTGGTGCAGGGGCATGACGGCCGACCCGTGGTGCAGCGCCGCGGCCATCATCGCGCCCAAAAAGGATGCGAAGAAGAGGAACCCGACCAACCACAGGACAATTCCGACGAAGAGCATCACGCCGGTCATGACGAAATAGAGCCGGATCTTGGCCAGAGCCTCGGCGAGGGCCGCGGCCTCTCCGGTGCGTTCGGCCTCGGCGATCCGGCCCGCCGCCTTGAGAACGACGGCCCCCATCCAGATGGGAAGCCACGCAAACACAAGACCCACGAGGGTCAACGCGTCCAAGATACCCACCACAAGAGTCACCCAACCGAGCACCAGCATCCAGAACCGGCCGCCTTGAAGAATGGAAGCGAAACGCTGGACGGCTTCCCGCGGAACGGTGAGGGGGGGAATCTCTGTGGGAGAGGGAGGAAGGGCGGACATGGACGGCACTCCTTTGGAGTCGGTGCAGAAATGGAGCGCCGACGGAACGCGGCACAACCGCTTGGATTATACGGTGGGGCCTCGTCCGTTCACGGGACCA
>JAKAQQ010000047.1 GCA_021819635.1 Pseudomonadota bacterium | reverse complement strand
CGCCGCCGTCAACGTCGTCTTGCCATGATCCACATGACCAATCGTCCCCACATTCACATGCGGCTTCGTCCGCTCAAACTTCGCTTTCGCCATGATCGTGACTACCTCGTGTCAACGGCCGGTTGAAAGGCGCCTCGCGGCGCCGGTCGGGCCTCCCGTCGCGGGGAGGGGTTCAAAAAAATCGTCAGGACGCCTTCTTGATGATCGCCTGCGCGATATGCGCCGGCGCCTCCGCGTAACGGGCAAACTCCATCGTGTAGGTCGCCCGACCTTCGCTCATCGAGCGCAGGTCGGTCGCGTAGCCGAACATCTCGGCGAGGGGAACCTCGGCGCGCACCACCCGCCCGCCCGGAGCCTCCTCCATGCCTTGGATGATACCACGGCGGCGGTTGAGGTCCCCGATCACGGAGCCCATGAAATCCTCGGGGGTGACGACCTCGACCTTCATCACGGGCTCGAGGAGCACCGGGCTGGCGCGCCGGACCGCTTCCTTGAAGGCCTGGGATCCGGCAATCTTGAAGGCGATCTCGCTCGAGTCGACGTCGTGGTAGGAGCCGTCGAAGAGCGTCACCTTGACGTCGACGACCGGGTAGCCGGCCACGACCCCGTTCTGCACCTGCTCCTGGATACCCTTGTCGACCGCCGGGATGTACTCGCGGGGGATCACGCCGCCCACAATGCCGTTGACGAACTCGTAGCCCTTGCCCACGGGCTGCGGCTCGACGCGCAGCCAGACGTGGCCGTACTGCCCGCGTCCTCCGGTCTGCCGGATGTATTTTCCTTCCTGCTCGACGCTCGCGCGGATCGTCTCGCGGTAGGCCACCTCCGGGCGCCCGGTGGTGGTTTCCACCTTGAACTCGCGGCGCATGCGGTCGACGATGATCTCGAGATGGAGCTCGCCCATGCCGGAGATGATCGTCTGCCCCGATTCCTCGTCCGTGCGGACCCGGAACGAGGGGTCTTCCTGCGCGAGCTTCTGCAGCGCGATGCCCATCTTTTCCTGATCGGCCTTGGTCTTGGGTTCGACCGCGATCGAAATCACGGGCTCGGGGAACTCCATCCGTTCGAGAACGATCGGTTCCTTCTCGCTGCAGAGCGTCTCGCCCGTCGTCACGTCCTTGAGGCCCACGGCGGCGGCGATGTCGCCGGCGTAGACCTCCTTGATCTCGTTGCGGTGGTTGGCGTGCATCTGAAGGAGACGGCCGATGCGCTCGCGCCGTTTCTTCACCGGGTTGTAGACGGTGTCGCCCGTCTGGAGCACCCCCGAATAGGTGCGGAAGAAGGTGAGCGTTCCGACGAAAGGATCGGTCGCAATCTTGAAGGCGAGGGCCGCGAACGGCGCCTCGTCGACCGGCCGCCGCTCGAGCTCGACCGTCTCGTCGTCCTCGGAGCGACCGCGGACCGCGGGCATATCGGCCGGCGAGGGCAGGTAGTCGACGACGGCGTCCAGCATCGCCTGGACGCCCTTGTACTTGAAGGCCGAGCCGCAGAGGACCGGGACGACCTCGAAGTTGAGCGTGCGCGCGCGGACGCCGGCGCGGATATCTTCGAGGGGCAGCGTTCCCGTCTCGAGGTAGCGGTTCATCCGCTCCTCGCTCGACTCGGCGGCGGCCTCGAGGAGATGCTCGCGCCAACGCGCCGCCTCCTCCCGGAGATCGTCGGGAATCGGCTCGCTGCGGTAGCTCACGCCCTGATCGGCGTCGTCCCAGATGATGAGCCGCTCTTCGACGAGATCGACGACGCCGCGGAAGCGGTCTTCGGCCCCGAGGGGAAGCTGCACGGGCACGGGGTTCGATCCGAGCCGCTCGCGGATCTGGCGCACGGTGCGCCCGAAGTCGGCGCCGACGCGGTCCATCTTGTTGACAAAGGCCAAGCGCGGCACGCGGTACTTGTTGGCCTGCCGCCAGACCGTCTCGGACTGCGGCTCCACGCCGGAGACCCCGTCGAACACGGCGATCGCCCCGTCGAGCACGCGCAGGGAGCGCTCGACCTCAATGGTGAAATCGACGTGGCCCGGGGTGTCGATGATGTTGATGCGGTGCTCGGGGTAGTGCTGGTTCATCCCGCTCCAGTAGCAGGTCGTCGCCGCCGAGGTGATGGTGATCCCCCGCTCCTGCTCCTGCTCCATCCAGTCCATGACGGCCGTGCCCTCGTGGACCTCGCCCATCTTGTGCGAGACCCCCGTGTAGAAGAGGATGCGCTCGGTGGTGGTGGTCTTCCCGGCATCGATGTGGGCCATGATGCCGATGTTCCGGTAGCGGGACAGGGGGACTTTACGGGGCACCGCGGATTCCTCGTCTCGGTGGCGGGAGCAACCGGCTCACCACCGGTAGTGGGCAAAGGCTTTGTTGGCCTCGGCCATGCGATGGACGTCCTCGCGCTTCTTGACCGCGGAACCGCGGCCTTCGACGGCCTCGAGGAGCTCGTGCGCGAGCCTTTCGGCCATGGATTTTTCCGAGCGCTTGCGGGCCGCGTCGATGATCCAGCGCATGGCCAGCGCCCGCTGGCGCTGGGGGCGGACCTCGACCGGCACCTGGTAGGTGGCGCCACCCACGCGGCGCGATTTGACCTCGACGTGGGGCTGGACCCGCTCGAGCGCGCGCTCGAGGAGCGCGACGGGATCGTCCCCGCGGCGCGACGACGCCTGGTCCAGGGCTCCGTAGACGATGTGCTCGGCAAGCGAACGCTTGCCCCGGCGCATGGTGACGTTGATGAACTTCGCGACCTGCACGTCGTGGAACTTCGGATCGGGCAGGACGGTGCGGATTTCGGCGGCGCGGCGGCGTGGCATCGGGGCGGTTCCTCGGCGTTCGGGAGGGACGTCAGGACGACTTGGGGCGCTTGGCCCCGTACTTGGAGCGGCTCTGGCGGCGGGCCGACACACCGGCGCAGTCGAGCGACCCGCGCACGACGTGGTAGCGCACGCCCGGCAGATCCTTCACGCGGCCGCCGCGGATGAGCACCACCGAGTGCTCCTGGAGGTTGTGGCCCTCGCCCCCGATGTAGCTCGTCACCTCGTAGCCGTTCGTGAGCCGCACGCGGGCCACCTTGCGGAGGGCCGAGTTCGGCTTCTTCGGCGTCGTCGTGTAGACGCGCGTGCAGACGCCACGGCGCTGCGGCGAGCCGGTCAGCGCCGGCACCTTGCTCTTGATCCGGGCCGTGGTCCGCCCACGGCGCACGAGCTGATTGACGGTGGTCATGGCCTCGACACTCACCCCACACAGGCCCCCGTACACGGGAGCGTCCTGATTGGAAGGAACCCCCGCTCCCCCCACGGGGGTCGGCAAGGGCGCGCACGTGGATCTTGGCAATCGTTGGTGCGAACGGCCATTCTACGGTGCCGTGAGGCCTTTTGTCAACGCCCGCGGGCCCTCCCGGGCGCGGCCATCACGGGGCCGTGCCCGGGAGGGCCTCGGCGTAGACCGCGGCGATCCTCCGGGCGACCGCCCGCCAGCCGTAACGCTCCCGCGCGCGGCCGGAGAGATCCTCCCGCGCGGGCGGGCGGGCAAGCGCGCGGCCGAGGGCCTCGGCCAGGGCCTCCGCGTCGCCCGGCGGGACGAGAAGCCCGTCGCGCCCGGGCGTGATGATCTCGGTAAGAGCCGCGATCGTGGTCCCGACGACGGGGGTCCCGCAGGCGAGGCTCTCGAGGACGGTGACGGGGTTGCCCTCGGCGTGGCTCGGGAGCACGAAGAGATCGGCGGCGTTGAGGAGATCGGCCATCCGGTCGTGGTCCTGCCACCCCAGGAGGTCGATCCGCGCCCCGAACGCCCCCGTCTCACGCCAGGCCTCGAGGCGCCCGGCGAGGGGACCGGTCCCGGCCACGACGAGGCGCACATCGCGGGTCTCCGTCCGTGCCGCGAGGAGGTCGAAGGCGCGGGCGAGCTCGGGGAGCCCCTTGGCGGCGACGAGCGCGCCGGCGTAGAGGACGAGGCGGGCGTCGTCGGGCCAGCCGAGTCTCCGGCGGGCTTCCGCGCGGGGGACGGGGCGGAAACGCTCCTCGTCGATCCCGTTCGGGACGACGCGGACCTTGCCGGAAAGGCCGGGGAGCGTTCCCAGGCGGGCGGCGAGGTGGGGAGCCACCGCGATCACGCGCGTGGCCCCCCGCCCGGCCTCGAGCGCGCGGCGTCGATGGCCGGGCCGGTCGAGCTCGCGGTAGACGTCCCCGCCGTGGGCGGTCACGACCACGGGGATCCCGCGCGGGGCGGCCGCGGCGACGGCCGCGCCCGCGGCCGGCCCGAACCAGTGGGCGTGGACGAGATCGTGCGCCCCCCGGGCGAGCTCGTCGCCCACGAGACGGGCGAGGCTCCGGGTCCGGGGGCCGCGCAGCCGGGGGAGATAGACGTAGGCCGGACGGCGGATGGGGGGATCGTCCGGCCGCGGCGCCCAGGGCCGCCCGCCGTAGTGGCGGGCGCGAGGTTCGAGCCAGCGGCCGGGGACGAGCGGCCAGGAGGGGCGCGGGAAAAGCACCGTGACCCGACAGCCGAGCGCGGCCAGCGCCCGCGCCTGCTCCTCAAGGAAGACCGCGCGCCCCGGATGCTCCGGCGTGGGGTAGGACTCGGTGAGGACGAGCACCCTCAAGGGGGTCAAGCCAGGGACACGTCCGCCGCCGCCGTCCTCGGAGGGTCCGCCAGGAGGTGGGCCACGGCCAGAGCGACGACGAGCCACACGAAGGGGTCGCGCTGGGCCGGGAGCGCAAGCGCCTGGAGCAGGGTGGCAAGAAGCGTAGACGTCACGACCACGCCCCAGGGATCGGCGCGCGCGCGCCCGAGGACCACGGGCCAGAGACGGCGCCCAAGCGCCGCCACCAGCAGGACGAGGAGAACGGCGACGATCCCGAGCGGCACGAGGCCCGATTCGTCGCCGAGGCCGAGAAGAAAATCGTGGCAGGTCTGGGGGGTGGACGGGGCCCCCGCGCGCGGGGCGTAACGGAGCATGAGGGGGGCCACCCGCCCCGGACCCACGCCACGCCAGGGGTGGGCCAGAAGCATCCGCGCGCCGCCCACAAAGAGGTCGACGCGGTAGTCACCGACCTCCATCGGGCTGGCGAGCGAGCGGTGGATTTCCGAGCGGACCCGCACCCAGAACACACCGCCCCCGAGAACGGCCAGGGCGAGGAGAAGCGCCACGGCGGCGAGGATCAGGCGCCGTCGCGTCCACGTTTCGAGCCCGAGACCGCGGATCCCCACCAGGAGGAGGGCCAGGAGGGTGAGAAGCCCGATGAGACCGCCCAGGGAGACGGTGCGCACGAGAGCGGCGGCCAGGAGGAGGGCGGCGACCAGACCGCCGAGGCGCACGGCGGCCCGGCGACCCGCCAGCGCAAACCCGAGAGCCCCCCCCACCCCCACGACGAGGGTGAGGGCCGTGAAGTTGGGGTCGCCGATGCCGCTGAAGACCCGCGGAAGGGTCACCACGTGCGCGGGCTGCACGTGGAAGTAGGAGGGCCGGGCCGCGACCCCGAGGCCCCGGAACGCGAAGAGAAGAGCGAGGGCCTCGAGGACGAGGAGCGGGACCAGGACGGCAAAGACACGGGGGACCGGGCGGGAGAGCCGGCGCAACGTCTCGAGGGCGACGACTGCAAAGACCACCCGGACGGCATCCGCCGCGACCAGGTCGAAAGAGACGGGAGGGAGGGCGGCGCGCAGCGCGAAGGCGGAGGCGACGATCCAGGCCAGGGCCACCCCGAGGGCGAGATAGGCCGCGGCGAGGCGCGGGGGCGGGACAAACGCCGCCCGACCCTCCGTCGCGAGGAGCCCCACGCCGAGGAGCGCCACCGCCGCCGGGAAGAAGAGCGTGTGCCGTCCCCAGAGCGCCAGGGCCGGAAGATTCTCGGGGAGGACAAGGGCGAGGGCCACAAGCGCCCAGAGCGCCGTAAAGACGACCGGCCGCAAGCGCCCGCGGTCGGGTGCCCTCACGGGGCCTTCGCCCAGCGCACGCGAGGGCGCAGGCGCGCGGGATCGACCCGTCCGGCGTGCGGCCGCAACCGCTCGAGCAGGGCCACGAGGCGGTCCTCGGTCAAGAGGTGCGGCACGAGGCCGAGTCGCGCAAGCGCCTCGTGGCGGACTTCGTAGAAGTGCTCCTCGGCCTCCATGCGGGGGTTGGGCTCGTGGGCGACCGACACCTCGAGCCCCAGGCGGCGGGCGGCCGCGGCGACGCGGGCCGCGAGTTCGTTCACCGAGAAGATCTCGGTGAACTGGTTGTAGATGCGCATCTCGCCCCGGGGCGGGGGATTCTCGAGGGCCAGGGTCACGCAGGCGAGGGTGTCGCGGAGATCGAGGTAGCCGCGGCGCTGCCCCCCCCGCCCGTAGACCGTGAGCGGGTGGCCGACGAGGGCCTGGACGAGAAAGCGGTTGAGCACCGTGCCAAAGATGTCGTCGTAATGAAAGGCCGAGGCGAGCCGCTCGTCCCCGCCGTCGGCCTCGGTCTCCAGACCGTAGACCGGCCCCTGCATGAGATCGGTCACCCGGAGCCCGGCGCTCCGCACGTAGAACCAGAGGAGATCGGTGTCCAGGATCTTGGTCGTGTGGTAGAGGCTCGAGGCCTGGCGCGGATAGAGAAAGGTCTCGCGGCGAGA
>JAKAQQ010000046.1 GCA_021819635.1 Pseudomonadota bacterium | reverse complement strand
GGAATGAGGGTGGCGACCAGCACAACGAGCACAAGCAGGTTGGCCACCTGCGGAATCAGTAGGTGGCGGGTCCGCCCGCGCAAGCGCCGGTCGCGGGCGTAGAACGCCAGCGCCGTGTTCGCCAGAATGTGGCCGAGAAAGAGCGCGATGCTGCTCGCGGTAATGAGGATGAGGTATCCGGTGAAGGGACCGAGCACAAAACCCGTCAGAAGCGAGAGGGCCAGGGAGGAGACCATGACCCAACGCACCGCGCGCTTCGGATTGCGTGAGGCGTCGAGTTCCGCCCACGAGGCCGGAAACAGCACCCCGTCCCGGCCCATGGCGTAGACCAGCCGCGCGCTGCTCAGGACGGGCGAGAGGCTTCCCGCGTACATCGAGTTCAGGACGAGCAGGACGAGGAACACCGCCGCCCCAAGGCCCAGGCCCGATCGGGCCAGAACGACACCGGGAACGAGAGCGCGGGCGAAACCGCCCATGCGGGTCGGTCCCCAGGCCACGGTGAGGGCATAGGCGAGGAAGACGAAAAGAAACGACGAAAGAAGGTACGCGACGATGACCGCCCAGCGGATGCGCCGCTCGGGCGTCGCGGTCTCTTCGCCGAGCGAGGTGGCGGCCGACGACCCCGAGACCGTGAACATGCCGAGCAGCACCCCGAGGGCAAAGACCGGAAGCGGAACGTGGGCGTCGCGCAGCGTGAACACCGCCGACGTGTTGGCGGGGCCGGCGGCCACAACAAGAGCGACGGCAAAGGCGAGAAGCGCCACGATTTCGAGACTGCCCGTCCACACCGCGTAACGCAGGGAGGGCCGGACACCGCGAATCGCCAGGATGTAAAGGAGTCCCGTGAGAACAACCAGAATGGGGACCCACAGCCACGACGGGGCCGCAACCCCAAAGAGGGTGGCGATCACGCCGGGGACAAAGACACCGGCCACGAAGAGGAGAGCGTTGGTAATGATGTTGAAGTAGGACAGGAGAAACAGAAGCCCCCCGATCGTGCCCCAGCGGCCGCCCATGCCGTGGGCGATGAACCCGTAGAACCCCCCCGCCGAAGCGACGTGCTTGGAGAACTGCACGGTGGTGTTCACCATGAGCGCCGCGGCGGCGACGGCGACGAGGAGGGCCAGGGGCAACGCTCCCTCTGCGTAGGCCGCCGCACCGGTCAACGTGGCGGCCATCGCCCCGGCCGGCGCAATCAGGGAAATCGACTGATAGGTGAGCTGCCAGAATCCGACCGCGCGAGGGTCGAGCGTCCCGGCGGCCGGAGCGACGGACTCGGGCATGGGCAGGCTCCTGAGGAACGCACCATCATAGACGGGCCTCGCGACCCCGGTCGAGAACGTGCCGTTGCGGCCGCGGTTGACGCGCGCAATCGGGCGCACGGGCGCGGAAGATGGCGCCCATGCTCCGCGGTCTCCCTGCCCTCGCGACGGTCCTCGTCCCCGTGCTCCTCGCCGGCTGCGCCCCCCCTTCCCGCGGCGTGCGCCCGTTGCTCCGTCCGTACGATTTCGCCTACCGGGTGCGTTGGCACGGGGCCGGGCACCGCCCGCGCGTCGCGATCTTCTCGGACGCCCGGGAAACGTACTTCATCCTTCCCCCGGGCGGACGGGAGGGCGCGCGTGTCTTCGCCCGCATCGGCCGACATCTTCAGGCGGTCCCCCTGCACCCGGCCCCCCCGTATCTCGTCGCCGGCTGTCTCGCCCGCCGCTGGCTCGTGACCGACGGCCGGGCGGGTTACGGGGCGGCGGTCGCCCGCCGCACGCCGCGCGGTCGACCGTGTCGAGACGGCGGTCGCCCGGACTTCTTTGGCCGCCTTGTCCGCTCCGACCGCGGGCGGGGAGACGCGGAGCGTACCGCCTTCCGAAGTGGGGGTCACGATCCCGGCCGTTCCCCGGCGCACGGGCGGATCGCCCGTGCCTTCCGCCACGCTCTCGAACAAGCCCGCCGCTGCCCGGGATGCGTGCGCCCGGACCCTGCACGACACGGGAGCGCCGCCCTTCGTGCCTTGGGCCGACGCTGCCTCCCGACGGCGGTCTTCGGACGCGGCACGACGCTCGCCATTCATCCCCCGGCCGGCTGCCGTCTCCGGTCCGTCTACACCGTCCGCGGGGGCCGTCTCCATCCCCTGGATCCGCGGACGGTCGGGGGCGGAGAGATCCGCATCGCCGACGCCCGCCCGCCTCTCCTTCTTGACTTCGACCGCGGACTCGTCGCCCTTGTCGCCCGACAGGGGGGCCGCGGGAGCGCCACGCGGCGCGCCTTGGCCATCCTCGTCCGCGGGCGCCGGGCAAGGGAAACGGTTTGGCCCCTCCGTCGCGATCTGCGCCGGACCCTCCGCGCCTGGTGCCGGCAGGCCGGATGCCGCACGAGCGGCCGCATCCCGCGGTTCCGCTTGACGGCCGGCCGGTTCCGGGGCCCGTTCCCCACGGCTCTGCGCGCGCTCCTCCGTCGCCTGGCGCACAAGGGACTCGTCCTCGGATTGCGTCTCGACCGCGCCCGCCGGATTCTCCACATCCGTACCCTCTGGCCCCGTCCCCGCGCATGACGATCCCGAACCGCCGACTCTTCGCCGTCCTTGCCCTCCTGCTGGCCGCCGGGCTGGCCCCGGCGGCCGCCCGGGCGCGACCCCGGCCCCGTCTCGTGATCGTGGGCGGAGGGCTCTCGCCCGCCCATGAGTGGGCGACGCGGGCCAGTCTCGAGAAGACCCTGGCGCGCTGGTGCCGCCGGGCGCACAGCCGTCTCGTCTGGCGTCCCCGTCACGACTATCGGCTCGAGGCGCGGGCGACGTTCCGCGGTCCTTTCGTCCACGCGCTCGCGGTTCTCGCCCGCGCGCTCGCCCTTGCCCGTGTCCCGCTCGCCCTCCGCTACTACCGCGGCAACCGCGTTCTCGTGGTACGGAGGTGGGCGCCGTGAGCCCCGGACTCCGACGGGCGGGCGCCGCCCTCCTGCTCCTCCCCGCCCTGGCTTCCTGCGTCTCGCCTCCGCAGCACATCGGCCCGTTCTTCCGCGCCACCCGGGCACACGCCGCCGCGCTCCTCCGCGCGGCCCCTCCGGCCGCCCCCCCTTCTCTTCTCGCCGTGCGTCACAGCGTCTGGCTCGGAGCCCAACCGACGCGCCGACCCCCCGCGCGTCCGTCGTGGCTGCGTGCGCACGTCACGCTGCTCGCCCGGGGAACGGCCACCTCGCTGCTTGCCGAAGGGGTCCGGCTTGTCGGCCATCGGCTGCGTTTCGAGGATCTCGGACGGACCGCGGGCACGGCCTCTTCCCCCCAGCCCCTGTGCCACGGCGTCAAGGCGGTCGCCTACACGGGAACGCTGGCCCGCTTCCTCGACCGCCTGGTGGCCCGCTGCGGGCTCTGGTGGCGGATTCGCCGCGGAACGGTCGTGGTCTACCGCCTGCGGACCCACACCTTCGTCGTCGACGTTCCTCCCGGCGTCACCCGCAACAACGAAGTCCTCGGGAGCGAGGGGGGGCTCGGGAACAACGCGGGCACACTCGACACCTACGGGTCGGGATCCGGTCTTGTGACCGAACAACAAGAGCAGGGGCGCACACGCTTCGCCGACGACCTCGACCCCTGGCCGTCTCTTCGCCGACATCTGGCGGGGCTCCTCACCCCCGCCGGTCACGTCACCCTCGACGCCACCGCGGGGACGGTCACCGTGACCGACACGCCTCCCGCCCTCCGACGCGTCGCGCGCTACCTGCGCACGATCGACCGCATCCTCGCCCGCCAAGTGGCGATCGTGGTCCGTATCTACAGCCTGCGCCTCAAGCGCCGCAGCCGTTTCGCGGCGGCGGCCGACATCGTGTACCGGAGCCTCGGGGCCGGCGTCTCGGGCGCGCTCACGGCAAGCGGACTCCCCGGCGGGGCCGGCTTGAAGACCGCCGTCCTGTCCGGACACGGCCCCTGGAGCGGAAGCCGGCTCGTCCTCACAGCCCTCGACCACCTTGGACAGGCGGCGCTCGTCACAACCGGATCGGGGGTGGTGATGGACGACGAGCCCCTCCCGGTCGACAACACCCGCACGCTTACCTATCTCGCGCAGGTCTCGAGTTTCACCAGCGCCAACGTCGGGTCGACCACGTCCGTCAGTCCGGGAACGGTGACCTACGGCTTTGCCCTCACCGCCATCCCCCACATTCTTCGCCACCGCCGCATTGAACTCTCGGTCTTTCTCTCGCTTTCAAGCCTGGACGGGCTCGCCACCCTCGGTAGCGGAGGCGAGACCATCGAGGGGCCGGACGTCTCGAGCCGAGACCTCGCCTCGACGGTGATCGTTCCCTCCGGGGCCACCCTCGTGCTCGCCGGCTACCAGAAGCTCGACGCGAGCCGGCGGCGGGCGGGCGGGCTCGGGGGGTGGAGCGCGCAGGCCAGCCGCACCCGGAGCCTGATCGTGGTCACGGTCCAGGCCCGGCTGTTGAACGGAGGAGGCGCATGAAAATCGTCGCCCTCGGCGACCGGCGCGTGGCGCTGGGCCTCACTTGGTTCGGTCGCACGCCGTCACCCACGGCACGCCGCCAGGCGCGTCGGCTCGCCCGCCGCCTGCAATGGGACGGACCGTTGGTCTTCGCCGAACGGCCGGGCCCGATCGCCCAGCTCGGCCTGACGACCCACGGCGCTTCCCTCCCCCCCGGAGCCCGCGCGCTCGCCCCCGCCTGCGTGACCACGGACGAAGACGATTTGCTCGTGTTGCTGCGCCTCGACGACGAGACGGGCTGGGTCCTTGCGGCCCGCCGGGGCAACATCCTGGTCCACGGCGACCGGATCGTGCCCTGGGAGGAACGCACCCCGGTGCTCGAGGAATTGCGGGCGCACCTCGAAGAGCCAAGAACCGTCGTCGAAGACGATCCGGAGCGGTCCCAGGCGCTCCTCGAGACGCTCGCCCGCACCCAGGCGCCCTGCCTCGAGACGGTGGGGAGCCGTCCCTGGGCGAGGCGAGGCCGCTGGCTCGCCCTCCTCCCGCTGACGGCGGCCTGCGTCCTCCTCGTCCGCGGCCTCGGTTTCCCCCTCAACGGCAGGCCCCGCCCCCCTTCGCCGGCCTTGGCGGCACGCCTTGCGTTCCTGCGCCTCTGGCGTGAGGGCCGTTCGCCCGCAGCCTGGCGACGGGCCTGTCTGCAACCGCTCCTCGCGCTTCCGCTCGTCCGCCGGGACCGGGAACTCGTGGCGCTCGACTGCACTCCGGACGGGCTTGTCGTCCGCTACCGGCCGCTCGCGGCGGGCCCGCTCACCGCCCAGCCCTCGTCCTTTGCGCAACGGGGCAGGCCCGGGGTCGTGACGCTCGCCGCTCCCCGCCGCCCGTGGGGCCCGCTTCCTCTGCCCGCGGACCTGAACACACCGGCGAAAACCGACGCAGGAATCGGCCGTCTTCTCGCCCTCGCCGGGGTCCACCCGGACCGCGCTCCCTGGCGGCCGTGCCTCGACCTCCGCGGGGACCTCCCGGAAGATTTTCGGCGTCTGCGCTGTCGGCCGCTTCGTGTGCGTCTCCGGCGTGAACCCGAAGCCCGTCTGCGGCTGCTCCTGCGCGCCCTCGCCCCGCTCCCCGCCGTGCGCGTCCGTCGTCTCGTCGCTCACCTGTCCCCTCCCTCCTGGACCCTTGAGGCCACTCTCTATGCCGAAAATCCTTGACCGCCGTCTTCTCGGACTGATCGCGGTTCCCCTGCTCCATGCCCCCGCTCCCCTGGCCCCCTCGGCCCACCGGGCGCGGCCGGTCGCCCCGCCGCCCGGGCCGGTCCGGGTCCGACGCCCGCGGCCACCGCTCACGCTCGCCCGCCTCTCGGTGCTCGAAGAGGACATCGTGCGCCTGCGCTACGAACTTGCCATCGCGAAGTTGCGCCACGAACTCTCGACCCTGCGCCCCCGGCCGCGGCCGATCCCACCCCTTCCCGAAATCCGACCCGTCGTGCAAGAAACCGCCGCCGTCCGCCCCGTCCCTCCGTCCTGGCGTGTGTTCGCCATCGTCGGCCGCGCCGGGAACCTGGAGGCCGTCGTGGGCCGTCGCGACGGGAGACGGACGGTGACGGACGGCTCGGCCCTCGGCCGAGCCCGGGTCGTGCGCGTCACCCCCGCCGGTGTCTGGATCGAGGAGCGGGGCGAACGCGAGCGCCTGCCCGTCGCCGTCTGCGGCGTCCGGATCGGCTGCCCCCGTTCCACCGGGAGACCCCGGTGAACGCCCGCCCGCTGGACGAGGTGATTCCCGAGGACCTGCGCGACGCCCTTGTCGTCGAGCCTCAGAACCTCTACGTCGCCGAATCGCGGCGACGCGATCCCCACACGCTCGAAGTCGTGTGGATGCTGACGGGGGGACGGCGCACGGTCCACTGGGTCGGGTTCGAGGAGCTCACCGCCCGACGGCAGGGGTCGAACGGGAACCCGGGGGCCGATCACGCCCGGGCGGTCCGCGAGGCCCGCGGTCTTTTCACCCAGGCCGCGACCCTCCGCGCCACGGATCTCCACCTGCGTCTCAACGGCGACCGCACCGACGTGCTCGTGCGGCTCCACGGTGAGCTGCGCGCGCTCCTGCAGACAACCCGCTACGAGGGCGAGCGTCTTCTCCGCGCCATCTACGGGACGATGTCGGACGTGGCCGAGCCGACGTACAGCCCCCTCAGATCGGA